>CAZFPU010000183.1:0-4035 GCA_964521145.1 uncultured Methanosarcinales archaeon
TTCATTCTAAATCCCATCAATTCGCTCCAAAACTATAAAAGAATCAGCAACTTACCTCTAAAACAATGATCCAAATTATCCAGACAATCGCCGCAATAGCGTTGGTGTTCCTCATTCCGGGCTATCTTTTTAGCAGGCTGCTTTTTTCGCGGCTTGAACTGGTCGAGAGAATTTCGCTTTCGGCAGGTTTTAGCATCATATTCACTGTTTTTCTTGCTTTTTTGCTAACCATGCTCAAGAACTTGCGAATTGGAAATGGGATAACCGCTGTCTCTGTCTGGGGCTCGCTCATCGTGCTAACGCTTGGCCTTGGCTACTTAGTATATCGGCGAAAATAGGTAATTGTCTTCTCTAATCCCTTATCAAGAGGAACGCTCGCTTTCCAGCCCAGCATTTTCTTGGCTTTAGTTGTATCCACTTGGATATGCTTGATATCGCCAGGCATTGCATCCCCATAGATGATTTGTATTGGTTTTGATGAGAGCCGTTGGATTCTCTTTGCAAGGTCAGTTATTGAAATCACTGAATCAGAGGCAATATTTGCGGTTATATTCCTGCAAGAGAGTCCAAGAATGGTGGCTTTGGCAACGTCTTCTACAAACACAAAATCCCTGGTCTGTTTTCCATCGCCAAAGATCTTCAGTGGCTTGCTTTGCAGTGCATTATCAATAAAAATAGAGATGACTCCCGCTTCTCCTTTCGCGTTCTGCCGAGGGCCATAGACATTCGCGTAGCGAAGGATCGTGTATTGGATGCCATGCGCCCTACTATAGAGCTGGACATATTTCTCGGCGCCGTATTTTGAGATGCCATAAGGGCTTAAGGGATTGCTCGGGTGGTTTTCATCGCAAGGCATGTAGATTGGGGTTCCATAGATAGCAATGGAGGATGCGAACACAAATCTTGGGATTTTATAGGTTTTTGCAAGCTCGAGCAGGTTTAATGTCCCTTCCATGTTGGTCTTAGCGTCGTGCAATGGGTCTGAGATAGACAGCCTTGCGTTTATCTGCGCGGCTAGATGGATTATCGCATCGAATTTGTGTTTTTTGAATATTTTTTGCAAGTCAGATGAGCAGATGTCTGCCTGATAGAAGATTGCTTGGGGATTGAGGCTTTTTTTGCTGCCGGTGCTCAGATCATCAATTACGACAACAGAATGGTTTTTTAACAGCTCATCGACCACGTGGCTCCCAATAAAGCCAGCACCCCCCGTAACTAGGATGTTCATATCGGAAATGGAGTTTGCTTTGGTTAATAAATATTTGTTGCGTGGTGAAACAATTGTTACAAATAAGAAGGGTACTGGCATCAGGTCGAGCCTTGTGACTCTTGGTGATCAGTGTGTTGCGGGGGTTGTCCCCCAGCTTCTCGCGAAGTCTGGCACGCGAGTGCGGCATTCACTTCGTTCAGCCTCACGAATACGGAAAATAGATTTTCCGGGAATGCTTTCGTTGCGGGGAGGCCACACCTTATTTGTAAACAGCGATAGGCGAGAAGCCAGTACCCTTCGCCACAAACAATATTTTCCACTCCATAATAGCAATAAACATATTAAGAACAAATAAATCCTAGGCAAATGGGTGGTTTAGTGAAATTAGCATTTTTAGCTCCGGAATTTCTCCCCCCCTGGGGCGGGGTTGGCATCTACAGTGTTGAACTCATAAAGCAGCTATCGCAGCATCAAGATATGGATATCCATGTCATAACTCCTAGAAGAGGAAAAGGCTATGATAGGAGGTCTATTGAGAAGTACTTTGGCGACAAGATAACCATCCACAATATCTCGAACGCCAATGATGGTTTTTTCTATAATTTTTATTTTCAGCTGGCTATCTTAAAAGATTTCAATACGCTCAACAAAAAGCACCATTTCGATCTCATGCATTCCGCTAATTTGGTCCATATGCCTGACATCTATCTCAAATTCCAAAAGCAAAAAATTCCTTCTCTTACAACCGTGCACACAACCCTGCAAAGCCAAAGCAAAATCAATGGAAACAGTAAACTCGAGAGCAAAAACAGGGCGATGGTCGAAAAAATGACCTCAGTATATTATCCCGTGATAAAAACGCTTGAGAAAGCCTACATCAAGAGGACCAAGAATTTCATCGCGGTATCGCATTGGGTGAGCAAATTCCTAAGTCCAATGCACAAGCATACCCTCGAAGTGATACACAATGGCATCGACACAAAGCGATTTTCTAAGAAAGCCAAAGGAGAATTTACTTTTTTGCAGGATAAAAACATGCCAATTGTGCTCTATACGGGAAGGCTGCTTGCGATGAAGGGATTAAGCACGCTCATCAAGGCAATGAAGGAAGTGCTGCAGTATACGCAAGCACATTTTGTTTTTGCAGGTTCGGGAGATAAAGCACAGTGGAAAGATGATCTTAAAACAATACATTCCGAGTATTATTCATTCCTAGGCTACGTCCCTTATGAAAAAATCCACGAACTCTACGCCGCCTGCGACATTTTTGTCTTGCCAAGCTACACTGAAAGCTTTCCGCTTTCAATCCTAGAAGCCATGGCCTCATCAAAACCGGTGATCGCAACCACTGTCGGTGGAATTCCAGAAATGATTGAAAATGCAAAGAATGGGATCTTGGTGGAGCCAGGAAATGAAAAGCAATTGGCACAATCGCTGATTTTATTGATTTCAGATCCCGCTCTTCGAAAAAAAATAGCCGGGCAAGGACTAAAGCAGGTACAGGATAATTTTGATTCAAAACTTATGGCTTCGAAGACTAAATCATTTTATGAAACGGTACTGGTCCAATAATCAAGTAACGCTATCAAACATTGGGAGTTTTTCGAATAATTGTAGGTTAGCATCATAGGTCGAGCATATTTAGAATCACAAATCATCGACAAGGGGGAGTCGAGCCAGGAGATCAAATTTTAATAGCAAACGAAATCATTCCGCCTCCGGCAATATTTAGTGCGATGCCTTCGCTCTCGTTCATAACGCTACGGCATCGCATAATTATAGTGGCTCCGGGGTCGAGCGTAGCGAGTGCCCCTTTTTGCCAGCGTAGATACGCTGAATGTGAGAAGATGCTAACCCGAGCGATAGCGAGAATTATTCGAAAAACCCATCAATGGATCCTTAAAAAAATAATGACAATGAACAAAAAAGCAGCATAAAAAATAAAACTAAAATAATAATTGGATAAAAAAGCCTCAAATAAAAAATGGATACAAAAAAAATACTTATGGTCACCAGTTTCTATCCGCCCTATCATGTCGGCGGAGCATGCACGCATGTCTATTACCTGGCAAACGAGCTTGCAAAGCAAGGGCATGAGGTGCATGTGCTATTCTCAGAGGATGCTTACTACCTAAAAAGATCGGCAAAGCCAAATCATGACAAATATCCCAACCACCCTAATGTCATCCTCCATAAAATAAAAACACCAGCGGGCAAGATCACCCCATTGTATTCCTATATCACTGCGCAGATCCCTTTCAATGAAGGCATTCGCAAAGTCTTCTCGCAAAAATTCGATCTTATCCATTACCATAACATCTCCTTGTTTGGGCCAAGAATCTTTGCCTATGGCAGTGCAAGGAAGGTATACACCGCTCATGATCATTGGCTCGTATGTCCGCTCAATGATTTTTTTTCAAGCAAAGCATTATGCTCGCACCAGCCTTCAGCGATCAACTGCTCTCTTGCCCTTGCCAAAAACAAAAGACCATTGCAGTTATGGCGCTTTAGCAGGCTGCTTAGTAATTCCCTAAAAAATATAGATGCCATCATTTCTCCTTCCGACTACCTGAAAAAATTCTATGAATCGCATAATCTCCAAAAAGAGATCATCGTGCTTCCTAATTTTGTGCAGGATGCACCAGGTGGCCATACTGCCCAACCTGACGAAACGGATTATTTTTTCTATGCAGGCATGCTCGAGGAATTCAAAGGGATACGTAATTTGCTTGCTGCATTTAAGCAAAGTCCTGGAAAGAGACTCTTGATTGCAGGAAAAGGATCTTTAGAGTCATACACCAAGAAGTTCATTGAAAGCAATGAAC
>CAZFPU010000184.1:0-4034 GCA_964521145.1 uncultured Methanosarcinales archaeon
GGGCAATTGCCCACAATATTTTTGTGGCGTTCATTGACTTTTTGAACGCTGCCCCTTCTCCAACGAAAGATATTTATATCAAAAATCTGCCGCAGTGAGTAAAAAGAGGTGGTTTGCATTCAAGTAGTTTCCTTTTCACGTTCCCATTGTAAGACCTACGGGGATTCTGATGGCTAAAAAGAAAAAGCCAGAGAGCCCAAAGGTATTGGAAAATCCAACTCCGCTTCCACTTGATCTCCCAGTAAAGAAGAAAACGAGCGGACTTGCCGTATTTTTTATCCTCATAGTTATTCTTTTTGCCTCAGTCTTCTATTTTGTTTTCTCTGGGTCATTTTCATCGCTTGGACAAAAAGATCATGCATTCAGTCTTTCTGATCCTAGTATACACGCGTCACTAATGCCTAGCCAAAGCGCTGACGCCGCATTGAGCATAACAAACAATGGAGAGACTGATACCCAATATAGCGTTGAATCAAAAAGCCCACTAGTTGTCATAGCAGAAAAGAGCTTTAGCATGCAACCAGGGCAATCAAAAATAGTGCCGATGCGAATAAACCAAGGGCAGGGGAGTGATTTCATTATCGAGAATATCTTTGTAAGTGATGGCAAGACAAAACAGGTAATTCCCATTGTCATAACGCCAATACCTGCTCAGCCTCTGCTCAGCCTCAATCTAAATCCTAAAATTGTCGAATCCCAAAGAACCCCAGGCAGCTCAGAAAATGTGGAGCTGCTTATTGTTCCTAACACCCCTATCGATGCGCAGAACATGGTGCTTGACTATGCCATTTACTCTAAAGATGCGAAAGTAGTTTTCAAAAAACAAGAGCAGCGAGCGATGCAGACCAGCCCGTTTTTTATCACGCTTGATCTTCCCAGAAAGCCAGGATGGTATTTTGTTGGCGCAAAGGCAAGTGTTGGGGATACGTTTGCAGCATCTGGATATGAGCTCACGATAGCCCCTTCGCAAAGTTCTCTGCTTTCATCCATAGCTACCTGCAAGACGACCCCGTGGTGTTTGCCTGCGATCCTTGTGATACTGCTTTTGCTTGCTGTGCTACTATTTTTGCTGCTCTCAAAGCCTTCGGGAAGCGGCATACACAAGGATATGAGCGAAGAGCAATTTGAAGATCATCTGCGCACAGTAGAAGAGCCAAAGGCCAAAGAAGAATATCAAAAGCAAACCAAAATAGGCGACCCAAAGAAAGATCATATGGTGCAGGGCCTGCAAAAGAAACTTGTGCTTGCAAAAAGCCTATTCGCATCAGGCAAGGTCCACAAGGCAGAGCGTGTCTATGATGAGATCATGCATGCCTATCTTGATCTAAGCTACGATCAGAAAAATGCAATATTTTTAGATATCAACAACTTCTATGCTGAGCTTTCCAAAGAAATACACAATCACCGAATAAAGGAGCAGCAAGAGAGTCATGAGGAGCTTAGGCAGTTCCACGAAAAAGGAAAGAAGCTGCAGGAAGAGGAAAAACAAAAAGTTGCAAAAGAGAAAGCAAGATCTCAAGAAGAAGACACTGTCGAGATCGATGACATGATGCAAGATATGGCATCTGAAAAGAAAACCCCTCAAAAGAACAAGAAACAAGGGCAGGTTGAGAAAAAAGAACCTGGAAAAGGAGAATTTGATGATTTCGACAATGATGAACAACTGACCAGCGAGCTTGAAACCCTAGAAAAACAGATAGAGGACAAAGAAAAAGAGGAGATAGAGAAACCAAAGAAAGGGTTGTGGCCATTTAGCTCAAAAACAACGGCAATGCCTCAACCAATGTCAAAAACAGAACCAATAGAAAAACAATTGCCAAAGAAAGAAGAAACCAAAAAGGAGAAGAAACAAAAGAGAGAGAAAGGAGATCAAAAAGAGAAGGAAGTCCCAATAATAACAGAAACGATCATACAAGAAAAAAAGAAAACAAGTGGATTTTTATCGGCATTCTTTGCAAAGAAGGAGCTAAAAAGTAAGGAAGAGCCAATAGAGGCAGACCAAGACTTCCAAGAGATCAAAGAAGAAACGTCAAAGCCCAAGAAAGAAGCATCAAATGCATCAAAGAACTATTTTGATCTTTTAGAAAAAGAGATCAATACTGATAGCGACAAGATAGAAGAGCCTATTGTTACAAAGGAAAAAGCAAAGAAAGAGGAGAGGAAGACAAAAAAACAGATAGCACAGGAAAAGAAAGCATTCGCAGAGCTTGCCAGGGTCGAAAAAACAAAAGAAAAACAAGAGCCTGCTGCAGAAAGCATTGATCAGATCCGAGAGGGAAAAAGCAAGAAATTCATCTTGTGCCATAAGGCATTGCTAGAATCCCAAGAATTCTTTGCAAAAACGGGCAAGAAAAAGGCAGAAGATGCCTATCGAAGAAGCTGGGATCTGTATCTTGATCTGGATTATGAGGAGAAGAAGGTAGTGTATCAGGATCTGAAGCAGTTATATGAGGATTTGACAAAGAAATGATTTTAAATCGAATCCTCTTATTTTTTAAATCCTAAATTGCCATCATAGGCGATGTCGGAACGCAATGAGTCTAGAAGCATGTGAGTTGAATGCGGACCATTTGAAAAAAATAACAATTTTAAAAATTAATTGAATTGAGAGTTTACTGGCCATATCATTAAAATTTGAAGGCATTTTGAGAATTCTAAACAAAATATAAGTTTAAGAGGAGATATAAACCGCGATTATTTTATCCTTATCTCGATGATGTCCTGATCTACCATGATATGGTCTAATTTTATTATCTTTTGCCCATCATATCGTGCTGACTTCCCCCAGATCTTTGCGTACTTGAATTTCGCCTCAAAATCCTTGTGTAATTTCCTGCAAAGATCTCGCAAAGTTGCGCCGGTCCACAGTATCAGGGGCTCATCCATGTCTGCTTTCTTTTCCACTTCCTTAAGATAAATCCGAATAAGCCTCATTTTGTCATAGATAAGGTCTTTGAGTTCCTCCATATGCAGGCTTTGTTCTGCCGATATAGAAATATCTGGCTTGAGGGCGATCTTTATCTTTTCAATTTCTGAAGGAGCGACCATATCTATCTTATTTAGTACCAATATTGCTGGAATGTATGTCTTATTTGCTTCAAGGGCGTCGATGAACCTATCGATGTCGACGTCTTCTCGGATCACCACGTTCGCGTTATTTACCTTGAATTCGCGCATTATGTCCCCGATCGTCTCCTTGTCTATTTTTGTCAGAGGAACTGTTGAGCCGACATCGATGCCCCCTTTGCTGGTCTTTGTGATCTTTACCTGTGGCGGCCTTTGATTTATGCGAACATCGGAGTCATAGATCTCTTTTAGCAGCGCTTCATAATGATCAGGATGAAAGACATCGATAAGAATGAGGATGAGATCAGCGCTTCGAATGACCGCTAACACTTCTTTTCCTCGCCCGGTCCCTGCCGCGGCGCCATGGACGATGCCAGGAACATCAAGTACTTGGATCTTTGCGTGCTTGTATTCTAGCGTTCCTGGGATTACCGTAAGGGTTGTGAATGCATACGCTCCTACCGCGGAATTTGCATTGGTAAGCTTGTTAAGAAGCGTCGATTTTCCAACGGAAGGAAAACCAAGCAAGACAACAGTCCCTGACCCTGTTTTTCGAACAGAGAAACCTTCTCCTTTCTTGCCCCCTGATTTTGATGAGCGCTTTTCTTTGAGCTTGGCAAGCTGCGCCTTGTACATGCCAATTGCCTTTTGCGTACTCTTGTTGTATTTTGATCCCCCGATGAGATCCTCTAATTCCTTGATCTTATCGTGCATCGAATCCTTTCTATCCGGCTTATCGCTCACTTGCATAGGATCATGAATCAATCAAATATTTATAAATGCTTTCCATGAGATTTTTATTACAATTTTTTGAGTGTATTTGATAAAAAGTGGCGACAAGTATTTGATCTGACGGTGCGACGGTATTTCTTCGAAATACCTACTCGGCACCCCGCAGGGGGCACCCCCCGCCTTGCCGCACGTCAACGATTGTCTATGCAAATGTTTTCCGGGACCATCAATCTCTG
>CAZFPU010000185.1:0-4031 GCA_964521145.1 uncultured Methanosarcinales archaeon
GGAGTAAGATCGAGGCATGAGAAGCAGTTCGAGCCGTATTGGATGGAAGCTGTTGTGTTTGCCTGTACAATCTCTGTTGACGTGATGCTTCGGCATTGGAGTTCGCCTTCCTTGAGGGAATAATGCGCCCGCTTTGACTTTGATATTACTAATTCTGTGTTGCCATTATATGCCTTGAAGTGATTTTGTGCAAAACCGCAGTCCGCTATGTCAAATTCAACGCCGGCAGCAGGATGTATGATGATGTCTTTTTCGTTTATGGTGAAATCAGTATCTCTAACTTGGCGCATGGCAATGCAGCCTAATAATACGTCTTGTGCTTGCCCTATGTGGAATTTTATTTCGTGACCTGAGAATGAGCGAACTTTGGTTAGGATGCCATCGGGGATTTCGATCTTATCGGCCTGATCTATTGTGATGGTTCCATCGCCGGTAGATCTGAACCCTTTGATATTTTCCCCTATAATATCGCCATACTGGAGAAATCGTGCGGTGTCTGCTTCGAAGGTTGGACCGTTGTCCTTGACACTTGTCGCTTCTCTTAATTCGGCAGGCTTGTCAGCTCCGCCCTTTGGAGGGCGCTTAACTTTTGCAGCTGATCCAACTTCTGCGCCCGCAGGTTTTGTTTTAAAATCTTGAGCCAAATCGATATCCATCCCTTCTTGAGTTTTAACCTTCTCGCCCGACTTGATTTCACCGCTCGCGATGTTTACTTCACCTTGCAAGGTTACTGTTTTACCATTTGAAGAAACGACTATTGGACTCTTAGTTTTGAAATTGACACTTTGCTTAGTATTGATAGCCTCCTGTGCAACTTTTTCACAATTTATACACTCATCTGTATCTGGATCATATTGAGGCTCCTCAAGAGCGTTCGAGAAAGATATTGTGCCTAGGAGCATAAATACAATTAACAAGCAGTAACTGCGCATGGACATTCCGGAACTTAGAAATTTATAAACCTATTGTAGGCTGCTGACCTTATCTCGCGCATATTTACCGAAGTCAGGAGAAATTTTTCTGAAAACTTCCACCAAATCCTTAGGAGGATTCACCAAGCTTACCATGTACTTTCCGTTCAGACCAAGATTGGTATCCTCTGATTTTATGGAAAAGGTTAACCTGCCATCTGGAGAAACATATGCGAAGAGTAATTTATCAGCTTTTGCTGAAACATCAGTTAACTGGATCAACATGTTATATATGTCTGATGGAAGATTGTCTTTAACTCTGTGTTGATTATCAATAAGCGCTTGATTCAGGCGTTGCGTGTTTGTTTGATATTCAAGCACCATGGGAGGGATAATTTTTTTGAGCGAATCGGTTTTGGCATCGTAAACTTCCCACCCTAGTTTTCTGAACTCATCACGTGGACTAACCGAATAAGCAGTCTTTGATACTTGCCCAAACGCAGAACCACTTCCAACCATCTGCTCAATCCCAGCGACCAGCGGTTTATTAGTAGGTGCATATCTAGAAATCATGTCTTGCAATGGTGCAACTAAGAAAGCAGCTCCTGCGCCTAGCGTTGTTGCATATCTTGCTGTAGGATTCATTATTTTCCACACCCATCCCCGTATTGCTTTTTCTCTTTATAAACTTTTCTGTTGTTATTTATAAGGGACGATTATATATAAACAAAGAGAAACAAAGATTTAAATAAATCCATGGTTTTATTAGTGCCATGGCCAAAAAAAAAATCTATAATTTTACGGTAATCATTGAAAAAGATGAAGATGGTTATTTTGTTGGATCTGTCCCTTCCCTAAAAGGCTGTCACACGCAGGGCAAAACTATTGATGAGCTAATGAAGAATATGAAAGAGGCAATTGAGCTGTGCCTCGAAGTTGCAGGTAATGACGTGCAGCCCGAAAAATTTGTCGGTGTGCAGACGATAGAAGTTACATTATGAAGCTTCCTGTTCTTTCATCCAAAGAAACTTTGCAAATTCTTGAAAAGCTTGGATTCAAAGCAATCAGGCAAAAAGGAAGTCATGTGTTTATGAGACATGATATTGGAAGAAACACGGTTGTTCCCTTGCATCCGGGAAGAGACATTGGAAGAGGCTTATTAAGGAAAATAATCAACGAGATAGAAATTTCTAGAGATGAATTCATACATTTTGTCAATGAAAACAAATAGCTATCTATCTTTCTTTCGAGTAATCCATCTCGTCTCAACCCTAATTTCCCGATGGA
Organism: uncultured Methanosarcinales archaeon; assembly: GCA_964521145.1. Taxonomy (GTDB): domain Archaea; phylum Nanobdellota; class Nanobdellia; order Woesearchaeales; family GW2011-AR4; genus BS150m-G66. The sequence continues at coordinate 2,199 of CAZFPU010000185.1, forward strand.
GCACATAATCAACAACTCGTGCAGGAAAAAATCTTCTCAGAATGTCAAAGGCATAGGTTGGCCACGTTACAAAATAATGCAACTTGGGTTTTTTTGAGGTAAGCGCGTGCAAAACCTTTCTTGAAACAGCGATAGGCTCCAAAGTTCCCGCTGTTGGCCTTCTTGCCGGATAATTCTCTAGAATGATCTTTTTGTAGAGGTGAGCATGATGCGATTTTTCAATAGGGATATACTGCTTGAATTGTTCTAGCGCGTTATGCCTAAATTTCGATGTTATGGGCCCTGGCTCAATAAGAGATACAAAAATCCCAGAACCCCTTAATTCGATTCGCAGCGCTTGCGCAATCCCTTCGATCGCAAATTTAGAGGCATTATAGGCTCCCCGATAAGGCATCGAAACAAGACCAAGCACAGAACTTTTCCAGATTATCCTTCCTTGCCCGTTTTTTCTCATTGAAGGTATTAGTAGATTGGTCAACTCAACATGTCCAAACACATTTCCCTGAAATTGTTTTTCGAGCGCGATTCTGGATAAGTCCTCGATTGCGCCAGGAATGCCAAACCCTGCATTGTTGAAAATAGAGTACAGTTTGTTTCGTGATAGCCTGAGCGCCTCTTTTGCGGCTTTTTTGATTGAATCAGAATCATCAAGATCAAGTTGCAGTGCATCAAAACCTAATTTTTTGAGCATCGTGACATCTTTTTCTTTCCTTGCCGTTGGAATGACATGAAAGCCATGCTTTCTTAGAAACAACGAGGTCTCTAACCCAATGCCTGATGAGCACCCAGTGATCAGTATAGATTTTTTGTTTTGCATTTTTTCTTCTCGTATGTTCTTATTTTATTTCCAAAATTGCCTTTGACTTTTTTAAATAATCGGTAGCGGGTCCAGCGTTGGCGTGCGCGAGGCGGGGGGTGCCCCTACGGGGTGCCGAGTAGGATTTTTGCGGTTTTGCAAAAATCCGTCGCACCGCCTTTACATTATTCACATGTACTTTAAGACAATTATACTACCCTATAACTCCCAATCAATTTCCCAGCGAATCATTTAAAAACAATTCTCCTTTTATAAACAATATGAGAACGGTATTCATCCCAACCCAATATACGGGCCCCATGGCACTAGACAAATTGCCACTAGATAAGCTGCCAAAGAAAATAGGCATCATTACAACGGCTCAATTTGCCAAAAAAACGCAAGACATCATCCAATTTCTGGAGAAGAAAGGGAAAGAGCCAAGCATCGCCTCGGGAAAACAAAAAAATCCTGGCCAACTGCTTGGATGCGACCAAAGTTCCGCGCTCATGGTCGAAAAGGACGTGGATGCGTATCTCTATATCGGGTCAGGCGACTTCCATCCCTTGGGTGTTGTCATGAAGACCAATAAAGATGTTTTTACGTTCAATCCAGTAACCGCCGTATTCACCAAGTTCGATCGAACTGAAGTCGATAAATACCTCAAATCGAAGAAAGTGAAATACACAAAATACCTTGCGGCTCAAAATATTGGTTTACTTGTATCGATAAAACCCGGGCAATACAGCTTCAAGAAAGCGCAGCAGATCAAAAAGGATCTTGAAAAAGAAGGAAAGCATGGCTATATCTTCGTCTTCGATGAATTGAGTCCTATGGAAATGGAGAATTTCCCGTTCATAGAGTTCTGGATAAATACGGCATGCCCAAGGATCGCAGATGATCGCGATAAGAAGAATGTCATTGATATGTCTGAAATCGCTGAGTTAAGCAAGTGATCTATCGTTCTGATAATTGAGCTTAGTTCGCAAATGTTTATATAGCGATCAGCGTTAGTGCATCTCATGTCGCTAGACAGC
>CAZFPU010000186.1:0-4028 GCA_964521145.1 uncultured Methanosarcinales archaeon
TGGCCCCCCAATGATATCGAAGATCAGCGCATCACTCTAGAAGAATGGGAGCGAATTAAGCCTCTTTAGATTTTTAAGAGGTTTGCTTCAAGAGTTGGGCTCACTTATTTGGAAGATGCGCTTTTGAATTCTTGAGGGATACTAAATACTTTAGCCCTTTTAAATAAATCAAAGGCTGTCACGACTCTGCGTGCGTTTCTGCAGGAATCAGCATAACAAGCATCGAAGTTACCTTGAAACTTCGCCACGATCTCTTCGGCTCTGCCAAATCCGCTATTATACATGACATAGGTCCATTCGTCAAGGTTCCTGTTAAAATTTCTCTCCACTGAAGACCCTTGGCTTTGGGCTATTTCTTGGCCTACTTGCCTGCTATAGGTCAATAAGGCCCCCATACCATGCGCAGCTGCGGTTATTGAATTAAAGTCAACAGGGTCCACTATTCCGCCTGCCTCCCGGCCATGTCTTTGGTCGATCTTTTGTGAATAAGTATAATCCACGCCGGCTGTTAACCCATCAAGCAAGCCGCGCTCTCTCATCCATTGCTCATGTGTTTTTCCTTTGTAGTCGGTATTCCATATATCGACACCAAGAGCATTGTATCCATTGACTTTCGTGTGAAGTCCATTCGGATTGATATAGTTCAAATAGTACTGCTTTTCAACATAGTCATCATAAAACCCTTCGACACCCATGGCGGCGGCAAGATAGGCTGGATTCATTTTTGCCTTTCGCGCACCTTCAAAAACCTCCTGTGCCAACGCTTGTTCCCTAACATCATCGAAGTAGGACAAATAATTTCTATTTTGCTGTTCCTGAGTAAGCGTTCCAAGCGTGTCTCTCCAGGCATTGGTGTTTGAAACTATGGCTTCTCCAAAGTAACGTGCTGCACCCCAAATCTCTTTTTGCTCATAGCTGGTTCCACACTGCTTGCACAGGGATATTTCGCCTTTTAGTGGGTCCAAAATCTGTAGTCGATCACCATTGGAAAGGCCGTAGTCAACGCTCACGCGAAGTAATTTGGGATCTCCCCATCCTTGAAAGCCCTTTTCGGAAAATTCGAGTCTCCTTGATTTTGTGTCGCTGAATGTGAAACGACCTTCAGAACTCTCACCCGCTATTGAATAACGATCATTTCTTGGGTCTGCCACCTTTAGATAAATACCACCCAATTCTATGTGGCTGATATCAACCTTGTTGTCAGGACTTATGACAATGCATGATCCATGTCCACATGACTGAGCATTGGTGACAAATCGAAAACTGGTACCACTCAGTTCTCTTCTTGGTTTTGGATCTGCTTGATTATCATATTCGATGTAAATGGTCCTAAAACCGGGCATTTGCACGTTCTTGAAATTTTCCAAATCAAAAACAATCCAAGGTTTTTTTGGATCTATGGACGCAACCCTTGCTATTATCTTACCATCTTGTTTTATAGGCATGCTTTCTGGAGGGATATAAATCCCATTTATGAAAACAGGAGCTGGTTTTGACTCCAATTTAGGCGGCTTATGCAAAATAGCCAATCTGAAATCGCTAAGAGTTGCCTCCACATTGCCTGCCATCTCATATCCATTTGCATGTAAGCCTTTCGGTGCTTCAAGCTTTATTCCTTGTGGCGAAGCAATCATATTGCTTATCGTTCCATGAATTTGGATCGTTTTTCCCTCTGAAGGCGTCTCAAGTTTGGATCCTTGTTTCAATTCGAGATTTTTGGCAAGCATTATCCAGCCATCCTCGAGCATGAGGATATCTCCTTTTTTAATTAGAAGCTCTGATTTTCCCGTTTTTAGGATAACGCCTTTTGAATCGATAGGCTCATCAAAGCGCAAGGTTCCAGAAAACCCAGAGGTGTCAATAGTGCCTCCTCTCACCGCGTATTCTATTGTTTTATCATCTACAGTTTGCAGCTTAGCACCTTGAGTTATTGTTACCTTGGTTTTGCCTGATGCATCTTTCTTTACAGTTATGTCTTTTGGGTCGGCATTGAGGATTCCCAATCGGATTAGTTCCTGCTCTTTTTGAGCTTGCGTCATTTTTTCATAAGGCGTTGATTGGTCCTGGGCAGCACCTAAAGCGCTAACAAGCCCAATAAGAAAGACCAGGAGGATGCCCCATCGCCTAAAAGCATTGATTGGTTTCATTCGCGTATCATCAATTCCAGTATATCTGTAGCTTTATCTCCCTTTTCATCTTCCACCTGGATAGGTATGTAGTGGATGCCAATATCCTCTTTCTTTGGGATGAATACAATTACCCCTGTGTAGGGATTAATATCGAATAGTGAAGAATAGTCATAATATTTCACCCCGCCTGGTGGATAGACTGTTTGGTAATAAAATTCACGTCCAACGACTGCAATTTGTCTTCCTTGCTCCATCTCAAGCGGAGAGACCTCGGGAGTATCACCAGAATAATGCCCGATAAAATTAAAGACAATATGCCTATTTGAGTCGATCTTTTCATCAAATATCAGGTTGAATAGGACGGTTTCATCATCGATAAAAATAAGATTGAATTTAAATCCATTAGCTGCTGCAAGCTGCGCAATGTCGCTATAATGGATTGCAGTAATGTCTTTTTTTTGCGAATCCATCAATTCAGTTATGGTTGTATAGATTCGCAACATACTGATGCTTTTTGTTATTTCAAATTCTGAAAGGGTTATCGAATCGCCATGCTTGTGGAGAGTTATGGGCCAGTCCACCTTTGCCTTTGTATCGGTTTCTGCGAATACAGTGGTTATAGTGGCTTTGTCAACAAAAATTTCGTATCCCTGATCGGAAAAAAAAGAAAGGTCCTGCGTACATGACGGAATCCGACCAAGAATGTAACGGGAAATCTCGTCCTCCATCTTTTTTTTTGTTGGAAATTCAAGTTGATAGTCATGGATATAATAAGGCACCGCCAATGTTGAGAAAGTCTCGAAAGAGTGAGTGGGTTGATAGTATCCTCCTTGATTCGACACAAGATGAATCCCTTCCAAAAGGGATATTTCAAGGCAATTCTCAACAAAAGCCTTAAGTGTAATTGCCTCGCTTCCCTTATCGAGTTCCAGTGTACTGCTTTGACCAGCATCATTTTTTTCCTGATCCAGAGAAAGCCAAATAACGCTAAAAAGAAGAAGTAATGTTACAAAAATAAGAAAATGAGATACTTGCCCTTTCATTTTGACATTTAGTTTCATCACAAAATAAAAGCCTACATCTCAAACAATTTCTTCTCTTTGATCAAGATCGATGGGCTCGAGCCTCCATGCCAGGTATATCTTGGGCGCATTCGCATCGGATATAATTTCTCATTGGCGTCATCAAAAAGAAGGGCGGCTCCTTGCACCCTTGGCAGATAATTAAGCTGCTTATCTAGTCCTTCTCGCATATAGCTCTGCATCAGGTTCCCAAGCGCTTTCACATCGATGTTTGCAGTAACCCTATGCGCTATCACGATATCTGATTGTGTTATCACGTCGGTATGGATCTTGCCAGGCTGTTGCGTTGCGAGGACCAGGCTAATGCCGGGCTGTCTTCCTTCTCTTAGGATAGTAATAAGTGGGTGCGATGCCACTGTAGATCCCTCATTTGGCAAGAATTCGTGCGCCTCATCGATTATCAGCCAGATGAGCGGCTGGCCTTGTTTTTGCTCATCGTCAGGAGATAGATGCGTTTGCTGATAGATCGCTTGATACTCTTCATTCTTTCGAGCCACCATGCGCTCGGTAAACATTTTCTGCCCAACAAGCCCAATCACCAATGCCCGAAGGCTCTCGGCTCCTGGAATTGAAGCGTAGCAGCTCACATCAAGCACGGTCACTTGTCCGGGCAGCACCAGGTCTTCAATGCGCGTGCCCTGCTTGCTAAACAGCCCCCACTGGTCTGCCAAGAGGAACCTATTTTCAGCAGCATCCCGCACTGTCTTTTCAGAGCGCTCATCAGAAGTTATGGCTTCGATGATGTCTTTGATGCCATAGGGCACTTTGGATTCCCCTATTTCATTAACCACCCTTTCAATTAGAACTCCTACAGGGT
>CAZFPU010000187.1:0-3940 GCA_964521145.1 uncultured Methanosarcinales archaeon
GATAAAAGGCGGGACTTTTGAGACTACATGATAATGCCTGTACACATTGAAAAATTTCTCGATCATATCGTACAAATGATGCATATCGTAATTCAATCTTTGCTCGAAGCGATCGGTGTATACTTTGAAGACGAATTTGTTGTAGAGGGTTCGTATGAACTGAAACATTGGACGATTGCCCCAGACATTCCACTGATCAAGGTCCACATATCCATCAAGATATATCTCGATGCGTCCGCTGCCTACTTTCATCTTTTTTTCTGAGATGACCGCATCGACTTTCTTGTAGTCATATACGAGGAATCTCATCTTGACCCAGTGTCTTGCGTCGTGACTTACCTGCTTCCAGGGCTTTACCACCCATTCGATGTTCGTTCCCTTCGTCGTGTGGTGCTCGAATTCCTTGTAGGGCATGATATCAAAGCCTTTCTCTCTCCAAAATGAGGTAACTAAGCGATAGAGCTCATGCACATCAAAGGGACCCGTATACGAAAAGCGTAAATGATCCACGACGTACTTGAGCTCTCCCATCTAACGCACCTTGTTGAAATTCCTGTGTTCAAATGATAGAGATTCCATTTTAAGCCGCTCTTTTACCAGTGAATGCAGTTTTAAAAAATCATTGTAGTACATATCATCCCAAAAAACCCCTTGGATCTTCTTGTAGATGACATAATTGTGGTAGAATGCCCGAAGATTTGCGAAGAAGGCGTTCTCATCGAACCTTCCTTCGTGGTCCTGCTGCACATGACCGCGGAATTGGATCCAAATTCTGCCACGGGTGAAGTTATTGAGGTCCCCATTGTCCATCATGACCGAAACATCCTGCGTATCATAGGTATGCACGAAGATATCAAGTGCAAATTTAGTGTATTCATTGTGCTTTTTCTCGGCTTTCCACACGTAATAGGTTTCTGGGCCAAAGGGAGATGGGTGCTTCACGATGTATTTGGTCTCATAGAATTTGTATTTTCTCTTCGAAAAGTAGGTGTTTAGGAACTGGTATAGATCCTCCATGTCCCAAACTCCCTTGTATTGGACGTAATTAGTGAATGCCGGGACCTTGTCCATGACACTTTCTCGGATTGCAGCCATGACTTCCTTACCGAGAAATTTCTTATATAAATGTTTCTAGAAAGGGTGTATAGGGTACGTCTAATCCAAATTCTCTATTTCCTGTGCATCTCTTGGCAAAGAATAGCGCAGATGCCTCTTATCTCGAAGGCCCAGGCGATCCGTTTCTGCAACCACTTCAAAAAGTCCCGGTTCTATCCTTAGGATGTCCTTTATGGTGAGAAAACCAACAACATCGTTTTTTCGCATGACTGGAAGGTGTCTAACATCGTAGTCATTCATGGCTGTAATGGCGTCATAAAGATCCTCATCCGCTTGTACTGTAATAAGCTTTCGCTCCATGATCTCAGAGACCTCTATATTTCTTAGTGCTGTATTTCGTATGGCGGCCTTCCTCACGATATCACGCTCGGTAACGATGCCAATCGTCTTTTCCCCTTCAGCGATGAGCAGCGCCCCTATCTTGTTTGCGGCCATGAGCTTTGCGCATTCTAGGACGCTAAACTTTGGCGTAACAGAAATCGCTTTCGAGGACATGGCATCCGCAACCTTAATGCCGGTTTTCATATCATTATCGCTATTTTGAAAATATATAAAGATTGTGTTGTGGTTGAGTTTTTTCTGACAATTTCCGTGACTTAAGAAAAAAACTATCTATTGATTGATCAAGATCTCAACATCCTTGCCAAAAATGCCCTTGAGGTTCTCAAAGAGGCGCTCTTTTATGAACACTTTGGGGAATATCTCAAGTTTGGCCAGCGCATGCTCTAATTCTTCAAGTGAACTCTTTTCAATATTTTCCAAATTTCCTTCTTCAGTAAGCGTTGCTTTGCTGATGTCTTTTTCCTCATGATCGATATCGTGGATGATGAACGCCAGTTTATCGAGCAGGATCACTTCACCAAACTTATTGCCATGCTTTACTTTGATCTTGGCGCGATCAAGCTCTCTTCCTCTTTTTCTTTGTACATATTCGACAAGGAATTTAATTATCTCGCTTGCATCTTTTTTTACCTGATCCAGATCGACTTTTGATAATTTATTTGATTCATAGTCTTTCTTTGCAGCGATGATGCCTTGCAGGATCCTGCTGAATTTGGTCGGCACCTTGCCCGCGTTCACCAAATGGGCATCAAACATCTTGAGCATCTCAGATTCTTGGAATTTCTCAGTTCCCTCAAGTCGTAGCACATCTCTTACTATGCTAGCCACCGTCTCATGCACATGCAGCATGTCCTTCTCTTCTCGTATCTTCTCGATCTGGCTAAATAGCCGCTTGATTCGTTTCAGATATTTATCACTATCTGTTAGCATCTCATCGATTTCTTTGCCAGTCATCTCTTTTTTATCGCCATGCTCTATTGCTTTTCTGGTCCAGATGACTTTTTCAAGTGTATTGACAAATTTTTCCTCGAGCAATTTCTCTTTTTTGCAGAAAACCTCGCGCATTAACTCTGCCGTTTCCTTAGGAGCAGGAGGTGCTATGCCAAACATCATGAGGGCAGCTTGCGAAGGGGTCAGGATTGCATAGTAGATATCTTCCATGCCGATGTCTTTTAGTTTCAATTCGACGCGCTTAAGCATCTGCTCGCCAGAGCCCATGAACATGTCGATCGCTTCTGCACTCGGCTTGATCTTTCCCATCTTAAGGAGCTGTTTCCAAGGCATGAAGATCCCCCTATCATAGAATGGAACGCCATCTCGAAGTAAGGTGAAGATTATTGGGTTTGCTTCCCTTAGTGAATCCCAGAAATCAGTTAGTATGTAGACCTGGATGTTGATCTTGTTCTTGACGCCAGTAAGCTCTCCGGCTTCAATTCCCATTCCAATGATTATCGCTCGCAGCTTATCTTTTAATTCTGTGCGAGTCATCTTCTTGACATCGGTATCATCGATGACGATCCATACATCGATATCTGAAGTTGGTGTTGCCCGTCCCTGCACTAATGACCCTGCCAAGACGTAGCTTATGATGTATTTCTCGAATTTCTTGAGAACCATCGTCTTATGGATCTCTGAGATCTTTATCGCAGCCAGCATTCCTTTGTCATAGACCGGAGCAGACATCGCAATGAGTTGCAGGATCTCATATTTTGCGTCGTAGCAGTTCTGCCACAGTTCAGAGAGGATGATCGTTTGCGCAACAAGATTTGGATCGACTTCCTTGGCGACATTTTGGATAATGCCAATGAGCTTATCCTTTAGTTCAAGCTTTGGCATCTTTTTGCTATCAGAATCATCGACTAAAACTAAGACATGGATTTGGTCTTTATTAAATGGAAGCGGCGCTGGCTGGCCTGAATCCTGATGCATATCTTGCTCGAGATTCTGCATATCTTCTTGCTTTGGTGGAGGAAGCAGCGTAATGCCAACGATATATTGGTCAAACTTTTCAAGAATGGTCTTTTGGAATTTGTCGAGCTTTGCCTTTATCGCCTCGAGTTTTTCTTTCACTTCCGGGGGTAAATTCTGCAAAGCAGGATCTTCAGGAGCAGTTTGAGGAGCAGAGTCTTTCTTTTTTACCATGATTTTCAAAGTTCTTTAAATAGTTTATAAAAGTTTCTTAATGGAGGATAGTATATATTTGTGATAGTGTGATTTCAGCACAAGTATAAGCGTTTCGAAGGCGGCTGGACGGATTTTCTGCAAAAAACCTGCTCGCTTCCACCTGTGTGCATGCTAACAACACATACCCCTTGGGTCAATCTATTGCCCCACCCTAGCGCCACGAAATCATGATTTTATCTCTTCGATTGTGCATTGGAGTCGTTTAAAAATATTCTATCCGCCACTGTTTTATAGAGACAATGTAAGAAAGAAGTAATGTTTGGACGGCCAATCGGTTTTTCGCAAGGAGAGGATCTGG
>CAZFPU010000188.1:0-3931 GCA_964521145.1 uncultured Methanosarcinales archaeon
CTTTTATCGTCGGTAAACTAGTATTTAAGTTTTGCGAATTGCGGGACAGGCTGATACATTGAATGGCCAAGAACCAGAGGGGCGCTTGCCTTACCTTTGTCTGCTTTCGCCGATACGTATGCCGCCATATTCGTTTATCACTAAACTAATATTTTCACTATCTCAAAGTAGTTTAAAGCAAGACCACTCCCTTATATACTTTATTGCATAAATTGGTAATTTCTTCCAAATTTGAAATATTTATGGTAATATTTAAATATTTATGCATATTCCTAAAGGCATGGCAAAATTGACCCAAACGGTGTGGGAGGCACTGCACAACGAGCCCATAATCCTAAAGGGCATGCATTTAGGGCTGATAAATCATAGGGCCTTAGCGCGATACCTGCACAAGAAATACCAATTGCAAGTACCCTTAGATTCCACCATAAGCGCGATTCGGCGCTTTGAGATGACCAGCGCATTTTCAGACCAATTCGAGACCATACCAACATTGCTCAAGGGCAGCGATGTCTCCACTAAAAACAATATTTCCTTAGTGACATTAAAAAACGACATCAATTTCTTTGCTGAATACGCTGTTTTCCTGCAAAATATCAAAACAATCAATCGCCTGAAATTTCGCCATGTGCTCGCAGAAAGCATAATCAAATTCATAGCCGATTCCAATGATATTGCTTTAATTGAAAAGACCTTCAAGAGCCATCTGGTATCGATAGAGTCCCAATTAGGGGAGATAAAAATAGTCATTCCCCAAAAGCTAAAGAACATGAAAGGGGTTGCCGCGCGAATCAGCAATGAGATATCCCAATCAGACATCAACATCAAGGAGATAATAACCTGCATCCCTGATTTCTTTATGTATGTGCATGAGAAGGATCTTCCCAAGGCATATACTGCCATCATGAATCTGTGCGCGAGATGAACATAAGACCTTCATTTCGCTAAAAGGCCTGCCATCTGAACCGTCAGACGATCCATCACTAAAGTTCTCCCAATGATGATTTTTCTTTTGGGGATGCTGACCTATTGTTTTGAGGAGGTAGGAAAAACCCAAAATCATAAGATTTATATATCATATGATATTTCTATCATGTATGAAACACCACGTGCAGGCATATGACATCTTTTTCACGTCGCTTGCCAACGAAAACAGGCTGCAGATAATCAACACCCTCAGGAATAAAGACCATAACGTCTCAGAGATTTGCAAAGCGACCGGGTTTGAACAGACCATGGTATCGCATAATCTCAAGAGATTGGAAAGATGCGGCATGGTGACGCCTAAAAAAAACGGCAAATTCCGCATCTATTCTCTCAATAAAAAGACAATAAGACCTTTGATGGAACTTATTGATCATCACATACAGCATAATTGCTGCAAATTGGTGGGGAAAATATTAAAACGACGCTACAAATCAAGGGAATGCACTGCGCAAGCTGTGTTGCTGTCATAACGAGGGCTTTGCAAAAGGTTGAGGGAGTGAACAACGCCACGGTCAACTATTCAACTGAAAAAGCAACGGTCGATTTCGATGAGCACAAAGCGCATGAAACACAGCTCATCAATGCGATAAAGCAAAAAGGCTATGGTGCCATGGTCGCTTCTGGACATGACCACGCAAAAGAAGCGTTCATGAAAAAAAAAGAGCTCCAGGCACTAAGAAACCGGGTGATCTTTAGCATCATCTGCTCATTTCCACTGCTTGTGCTTGCCATGTTCTTTGGTGAAGAACCAATCCCATACCAAGCCTACATCATGTTCATCCTGGCAACCCCTATCCAGTTCTATATCGGCTATCCATTCTATAAAAGCGCCCTTACTGCACTAAAAAACAAGAGCGCGAACATGGATACACTCATCATGCTGGGCACGAGCGCGGCATATTTCTTTTCAGTGTATACTATCCTATTCAATCCGTCAGGTTTCCAGTACTTCGAAGCAGCCGCCGTCATAATTACCTTGGTCCTATTAGGAAAATATCTTGAAGCGATCGCCAAAGGGAAGACCAGCGAGGCTATCAAGAAACTAATGACCCTGGGCGCTAAAAAAGCGACTATCATCAGAAATGGCAAGGAATTGGTCATCTCAATTGATGATGTGCAAAAAGGCGATATGATACTGGTCAAGCCAGGAGAGAAGATCCCTGTTGATGGGATCATAATCGAGGGCCACAGCGCAATCGATGAAAGCATGGTGACCGGAGAGAGTATCCCTATTGAAAAAAAGAAAAATGATGGAGTCATTGGGTCTACGATAAACAAGCATGGAAGCTTCACGATGCAGGCAACAAAGGTTGGATCAGAAACGACCTTATCAAGGATCATAAAGCTCATCGAGGATGCCCAGACCAAAAAGGCACCTATTGAGCGCTTTGCCGATACTATCAGCGCCTACTTTGTCCCCGTAGTCATTGTGATCGCGATGGTGACCTTTGTTGCCTGGTATATATTTGCCGATGAGTCACTTTCCTTTGCCCTGATAGCAAGCGTTGCCGTCCTGGTCATCGCATGCCCTTGCGCGCTAGGCCTTGCAACACCAACTGCAATCATGGTAGGGACGGGAAAGGGCGCAAAGGAAGGCATCTTGATCAAGGGAGGCGATTCTTTAGAGGCCGCGCATAAGGTCAAGTATGTCATTTTTGATAAGACAGGAACTATTACGATTGGAAAACCAGTCGTTACAGATATCATTGCAGCAAAAGAAAGCTCGCAGCAATCTGTACTAAAAATTGCTGCAAGCATTGAAAAGAGATCAGAGCACCCTCTGGCAGACGCAATAGTGCAGAAAGCAAAAGAATTGCACATCACTTTAGACACTATAACTCATTTTAGTGCAGTCGTTGGGCATGGGGTTGTCGCAAGGAAGGGAAAAAGAGAATTTGCGATAGGCAATTCTAAGCTTATGTCAAAAAAAAGTATTTCGATCGCCGCTTTTGAAAATAAAATCATCACGCTCGAAGAAGAAGGGAAAACGGTCATGATAGTAGCCCAAGGCAAAAAAATAATGGGCCTTATTGCTGTTGCCGACCAGATAAAGCAAGATTCACCAAAAGCGATAGCTAAACTAAAAAAGATGGGTATTGTACCCTATATGATAACCGGAGACAATACGCGAACTGCAGCCGCTATTGCCAAAAAGGCTGGCATCGATCATTATTTCGCACAAGTGCTGCCAGAGCAAAAAGTGGAATATGTGAAAAAATTGCAGAAGAAGGGAGTTGTTGCGATGGTTGGTGATGGCATCAACGATGCTCCGGCTATTGCGGCGGCAGACATTGGCATAGCGATGGGTTCAGGTACTGATGTAGCGATGGAGACTGGAAACGTCGTGTTGATGCGTAGTAGCCTCCTCGATGTCCCCAAGGCGATAAAACTAAGCAAATTCACTATGGCAAAGATAAAGCAAGGCATGTTTTGGGCTTTGATTTACAATGTGCTCGGGATCCCCATTGCAGCGGGTGTTTTTTATTATTCGACGGGATGGCTGCTCAGTCCCATGATAGCCGGAGGAGCGATGGCACTTAGTTCAGTGAGTGTTGTTACCAATGCGTTGCTGCTCAAAACCAAAAAACTATGACTTTTCAATTAATAATTTTTAATAATAACAAGCTAAAAGAGCAATAAAATAAAATCTTAGAAAGAGACACAATGAAAAACCTGATCTTACACGTCAAAGGCATGCACTGCGCAGCCTGTGAAGTGCTTATCGAGAGAAGCCTCAAAAAAGTGCCAGGAGTTGTGAGCGTATATGTCAATAGGGCAAATGAGAAAGTACACATAGAATACGAAGATCCTGTTTCTCTTGCTAACCTGCAGGCAGCAGTGAAAGAAAAAGGATACACCTTATCACCAGAAGAAAATACCAAAAAAGTAATTTCATCTCAGAGCAAGAAAAAACATCTGCTCGAGCTTGGCGCATTCTTTGTCA
>CAZFPU010000189.1:0-3909 GCA_964521145.1 uncultured Methanosarcinales archaeon
AAATGTTCGCTGTCGCAATCGAAGAGGTGGCTGCCCCGTAAGGGACGACCCCCGCCTCGCCGAACGCCAATGACATTGAATAGTACGAGTGCACTAAGATATCAACATTATCGATGCCGCCATATTGGGGCGGCCTAAATGTCCTCGCTACTAAAAACTAAAAATCACCGTAAAAATCAAAATAGTAAACAACTAAGGCACAAACAAAAAACCTTAAAAAACTAAATACTTCCCATAGACTATATACCCAACCTTATTAAGACCACCAAAAATACTAAAAAACCATGGCAATCGCAGTACTAAAAGAGATCGTAGAGGCAGAAAAGAGCATTGAGCAGAATAGAAGATCTGCTGAGAAAAAAGCAGCCGAGATGCTTTCAAAGTCCGAACATGATGCCTTAAAAAAGATCGAGGAGACCAAGCAGCGACTAGAGCAGGAGCATAAGGATTCCATCGAATCACTTAAAAAAGAGCTTGCCAAGGAAAAGGAGAAAAAGATCAAAGACGCTCAGAAGCAGGCAGGCCAATTAAGAGAGCTGGCCTCAAAGAAAAGAGAGCACGCTATAGAATATATCACTAAAGAATTCTCAAAACAGTTCGAATAAGATGCTTAAGCCAGAACCCATGACCAAGCTATTTATAGTGGCCCCCCACTCTAGGCTTAAGTCTATCGTTGATACCCTGCATGATCTCAAGCTTGCCCATTTCATCGAGCATAAAAAAGACGAATTCGATATCTGCAAGCCCCAGCCAAGTTTTGAGAAGACCTCTGGCCTGCTTGTTTCGGCACGATCTCTTCTAACTATGTTAGGGGTAGAGCCAGATCACGACAAGAAACTCTCCTTTACAATCTCTGAGCTCGAAAGCGATATATCGAAAATAAAAACCGATGTGACGACCCTCTTCTCACAAAAAAAGCAGGCAGAAGATGACTTAGTGCTTATTGAAACTCAAAAAAAACTGGTCGTTATTCTTGACGCGCTAAGCCTATCTTCTGAGGATTTCATCGATTCCGATCATATCTCGTATTTTTTTGGATCATTGCAAAACCAAGTAGATGGGGATGAGCTGCAAAAACTCACCGATAGGATGCTAGTAAAACAGGCTCAGGTGGACAACAAGCCGCATGTAGCCCTCTTCATAGAGTCCTCAAAGGAAAGCGAGGCGCTCAAGCTCCTGCAGCAATCGGGGTTTGCTGATATTGATGTATCAAGTATCAAGAATCTCAAAGGCCATCCTGAAGTCCTTCTTGAAGTGCTTTCAAAGAAAAAAATAGACACTGCGCGCAAATTATCCATGAGCGATTCTCGTAGGGTCAATCTAATCAAGAAATACGGGAAGCACCTGCAGGAAATGGAATCCTATTTATCAAAGGAGGCAGACAAGGGTCAGGCCCCATTAGGTTTTGGAGCTACCGAGCAGACCTTTTTCTTGCATGCGTATGTCCCCCAAAACAAGAAAAATTCCATAATAGAGCAGCTTGACGAGTCTGCAAAGAAAAAGATCCATATCGAAGAATTGTTAATCTCTGAGGAAGAAGATATTCCAATCAAATTAAACAACGGGAAGTACGCAAGTAATTTCGAGTTTTTCACAAGGCTCTATGCCCTGCCCAAATATCACGAGTTTGATCCAACAAAACTCATGGCCTTCGTGTTCCCGCTCTTTTTTGGCTTCATGCTTGGCGATGTGATCTATGGCCTCATCACCTTCCTTCTGTTCTTCTATCTTCGCAAAAAATTCCCTGATGGGAAAGATTTTTTCAATATCATGCTAGCCGCTTCAATTAGCGCGATGATCTTTGGCGTTATGTATGGCGAATGGTTTGGATTTGAGCCTTATCATGGACTAATTGTGAGAACGCATGATTTCAACACTTTGATGATTATTTCAATAGTAGCTGGTCTGGTTCACATCAATTTCGGATTAATCTTAGGATTTATTCAGGAGTACAAACACCACGGACTTTGGCAAGCAATAACTCACAAGTTCAGTTGGATGCTGATACAGCCGGCGGGCGCTTTGTTTCTGGGTCCTTTAGTTGGAATGGTTCATTTTCAAACAAAAACTCCATTTTACATTGGTGCGGTTCTCTTTGCAGTAGCTTGTTTCTTATTGTATAAAGCGGAAGGATTCATTGGCATTATCGAATTACCTTCAATCCTTAGTCATATTCTTTCATATGTTCGGTTAATGGCGGTTGGACTTGCCTCTGTCTTTTTAGCAGTTTTAATTAATGAATCAGCGACCCATTTTTTCCATTCAGGATTTTTATGGTGGCCAGTAGCTTTGCTGATTTTAGTTGTTGGTCATACTTTCAATCTCGCACTTGGCA
Organism: uncultured Methanosarcinales archaeon; assembly: GCA_964521145.1. GTDB lineage: Archaea > Nanobdellota > Nanobdellia > Woesearchaeales > GW2011-AR4 > BS150m-G66. Next base: position 2,336 of record CAZFPU010000189.1, read on the forward strand.
TTTTAAGTCCTACTCTGCACGCGGTGCGGTTACACTATGTTGAGTTTTTTATGAAATTTTATCAAGGGGGCGGGACCGAGTTCACGCCTTTTGGTGGACAAAAGAAAAAAAGCATACTCTAGGAGGTATATACAATGGCAATTGAAATGGGATTATTGGGAATTGGCGCTGGTCTGGCAATCGGACTTGGTGCCATTGGGACTGGATTGGCGCAGCAACAAGCTATTGCGGCAGTTGTCGGAGCAATCGCAGAAGATCCAAAGATGTTTGGGAAAGGATTGTTTTTCATCCTGCTTCCAGAAACACTAGTCATCTTTGGGATGTTTATAGCCTTCAGATTAATGGGAATGATGGCATAATAAGATGGGTTTAGAACAAATCAAGAAAGAGATCGAAGCCAAAGCAAGCAGTGTCAGCGAAGAGATACTAGCAGAGGCAGAAAAGAAAACAAAAGAGATCCAGAAGAAGACCTTACATACTGTAAAGCAGCTTGAGGAAGAGGCGCACAGAAAACTCAAGGCGGATATGGATTCGCTCAAGAACAAAGAGAGCTCGCTTGCATCCATGGAGATGAACAAGCTGCTCTCGCAGGCGCGCAAGGAAGAAATTGCTGCTGTCTATGGGGAATCCGAAAAACAGATTGCTAAACTGCCAAAACAAACAAGAGAGAAGGCAGTGAAGAAGCTAATCGAGAAATCCGCAAAACAGATTGAAGTCGCGCGAGTATACGCAAACGCTGATGATCTTGCGTTTGTGCAGGGTTTTGAGACGCAAAAAATACAAACAGCAGGCGGCGTTATCTGCGAGACAAAAGATGGCACGATTCGAATCGATTGCACCTTTGGGCTGCTCTTTAAGCATACCAAAGAAACGACCATGCCAAAAGTATCGACAATGCTCTTCGAACGATGAAAACAACGACTTTGCAAGGAAGCTACCCCTACACGTATCTGCGTACGGTGCTCATGAAGAACAAGCTTTTGCAGAGAGAAGACTATGACAAGCTGCTCAAAATGGGTCCCGAAGAGATAGCAAAGTTCATAGAAGATCTTGAGTACAAGCAGGATATCGACGCATTGGGAGTTGAATTTTCAGGAACTGATCTTGTGGAGCGTGCTTTGCAAAGAAATCTTGCACGGACATTCAAAAAAATGCTTGCCATCTCTCCAGAGGAGCTGCAGCAGCTCATCATGCTCTACCAGAAGCGCTATGATATCTATAATATCAAGGCAATTATCAGAGCCCAATTCAGTAAAATTCCAGAGCAGGAAGTGATGAACCATCAAAGCCCGATCATGGTGCAAAAAAAAGAATTTTTTGATAAGCTGCGATCCCTGCCCACAATTGAGGAAAAGATGCTGGCAATCCCCTTCTTGCCTGATGAAGAGAAGAGAAAAGCCATAGATTCATTCAAGAACACCAATAGCCTGGTATATTTCGAAAACCTGCTCGATCGCCAGTATTATTCAAACGCGCTTTCCCAGTTATCCATGGTCTCAGGCCAGGCAAAGCAGTTCAAGAAATTCTTGCTCTTAGAGATAGATGTCATGAACCTTAAGGTATTGCTTCGTCAA
>CAZFPU010000190.1:0-3896 GCA_964521145.1 uncultured Methanosarcinales archaeon
AAAAAAATTATTTCTTCTTAACTTTTCTTTTCCTTGGTTTATTCCAATAGGGGCCTTTACACGATAGGCATATCATCGGTTCTTCTTGTAATTTGGTTCCTGGTACCCATTCGTGACCACAACGCTCGCACTTATAGCCCTCAACTGTTATCTTTGATTTTCGCCATGCCAAAGATCAACCAATACCTACAAATCGCAATATTTATATAATGAGTGTTCTTTCCTTTCTCTATGAATAATCAAAGGACAAAAAAATTTGGTAGTAAGATACTAAACAAGGTCCTAAAAGACGTTGTCATCGGAGTGAAGCACGGCTTGTCTTCATATTATCTTCAACCAGAGGGGGAGAAGATCCCATATATAAACATTAGCGATGTGTCCGATGGAAGCATCAACTCCGAAACGGTTTCTAGTGCTGCTATCAAGGAGACGGCGGCTCTTGCTAAGACAAGGATCGAAGTAAACGATGTTATCATCACAGTCAAAGGATCCAGCTTCAAGGCTGCAATTGCCAGCCAAAATGAGCGAAATGCGATCATCAGCTCGAATTTGATTGCATTCAAACTCAACAATGATGTCCTGCCCGAGTTGGTAGTCGCCTACCTGAATAGTCCAAAAGGACAGCAAGAGTTAAAGTCCCGATCAGCGGGTATTGCCCAGAAGTTCTTGAGTGAGAAAGCACTTCTTGACATTTCAATTCCTATTCCACCACTGGAGAAACAAAAACAGCTTGCAGTCTATCTGCAGCTCTCCAAGGAATACGATACGCTCATGGAACGAGAGCGAGAACTGCGAAAGCGGATCAACAATTCAGTCGTTCAAAGTATGATGGGGTGAACACAAATGAACATACAAATTGATCAAAAATACAGCGTTGGGAGCACGGTTAGAGTTAGGATTGGAAAAACAAACGTACTTGTGATGATAACTGAATATCATTCAAAGTACGTCAATAAATATTGCGGTAGGCTATTAGAAAACGCAGATGAAATTAAACTGACCAAGGGCAGTTCCTTTTTGTTTCCGCCAGACGTCATTTTAGTAATGGAGGAGTGCTGATGGAAAAACTAACATTTGAAAAAGCAAAATCAAAAGTATGGGAAGCGGCAGACATATTGCGAGGATCAATCGACTCCTCCGACTACAAGAACTACATCTTGGGTATGTTATTCTTCAAGAGACTATCAGATGTATTCGAAGAGGAAGCAGAAAAGATAGAGAAAGAGACCGGCGACAAGAAGCTTGCATGGGAAGACCCTGACGAGCACCAGTTCTTTGTCCCGAAGAGGGCAAGATGGATTGAGATCAGAAAACTCACCGCACAGATAGGAGACTCGCTTAACAAGGCATGTGCAGAGCTTGAAGACAAAAATCCTGTCATGGAAGGAGTCCTTGCATCAATAGACTTCAACAGCGACAGGCTTGGAGATGTTAAGCAAAGAGATGGCACGCTTCAAAGACTCATCCAGCACTTCTCGACCATTCCAATGAAGAACCAAGATCTTGAAAATCCCGATCTTCTCGGAAACGTGTATGAATACTTGATAGAGAAGTTTGCAGATGACGCAGGCAAGAAGGGCGGAGAATTCTACACACCAAGAAAGGTAGTCCAGCTCATCGTAGATTTACTTGAACCGAAGGAAGGCATGAGAGTCTGCGATCCAACATGTGGATCAGGCGGCATGCTCATAGAATGTGCCCACTACATTGAAAGATACAAGGGCAACGCAAAGAACCTCTCACTCTATGGGCAGGAGAAGAACATAAGCACGTGGGGTATTTGCAAGATGAACATGCTCTTGCACGGATTCCCAGACGCAGACATCAGGAAAGGAGACACAATCAGAGACCCAAAACTCCTTGTTGATGGACAACTCATGCTCTTTGATAGAGTCATCGCCAATCCGCCATTTTCTCTTGACAGATGGGGGACTGAAGTAGCAGAAAACGATGGCTTTGGAAGATTCAGGCACGGAATACCGCCAAGGACCAGAGGAGACTTCGCATTCGTCCAGCACATGGTTGCCACAATCAACCAGAAAGGAAAGCTTGGGGTAGTAGTCCCGCACGGAGTACTGTTCCGAGGAGCTGCAGAAGGCAGAATCAGGGAAGCCATGATCAAAGAAGATCTCGTCGAGGCAATAATCGGCTTGCCACCGAACCTCTTCTACGGTACGGGCATTCCTGCAGCAATCATCGTGATCAACAAAAACAAGCCAGCAGACAGGAAAGGTAAGGTGTTGTTCATCAACGCTGCTGATGAATATCAGGAAGGAAAGAATCAGAACCACCTGCGAGACCAGGACATTCAGAAGATCGTCAAAGCATACAAAGACAACAAGCCACTTGAGAAGTACTGCAGGGCAATCCTCGTTAAGGAGATTGCGGAGAATGATTACAACCTGAACATCTCACGATACATAGACAACACGCCAGAGGAAGAGGAAATCGACCTTAAGGCAGCAGTCAAAGAATTGCATGAAGTTGAGAAACGACGCAAGGAAGTAGAGGAGAAGATGAATAAGTATCTGAAGGAATTGGGATTATGATTGAGAAAATTAAAAATTGGTTTAAGAGGGAAAAGAGGAAGACATATGTCGCAGAGCCGCCAGATTTTACAGCTTTTGCCTATTGGGTGCTTATTTTTTCAGTGGGATCTTATCTTACTGTGAAGACACTTAATGCAAAAATAGCCCTACCTTTTCTGCTTATGTTCCCCGCAATGATAGGCATTTTCTTCATCCTCTTCTTGCTTCCTGTTCGATTGTTCAGTTTTATTATTACAGAAGTGTTCCTTCGAGTCTATCTCTTCCACACATCAAAAGGAGTTCCACAAGAGACGGTCATAGTCATAGGCAAAAACGAATACAGAAGACCGTCATTCTGGACATCACCTAATTATGACACAGACCTCATCCTCTTGGTCAAATATCTGAGGCTGTTGGGGAAGCCGTTTAGCATATACTACGAGTCAAGTCTTGAGAAGCTTGATGAAATCATGACAAATAAGAAGATCAGAACAGTATACCTTGTAGGGCATGGTAGAAGACATGGGTTCGTAGTGGATGGAAAAACAGTAGTGGACTATTGTCGATACCAAGGAGCGAAGTACAGGAAGGATTTTGTATACCAAATTCATTGTAATCATGGCGGAGGGAAGTCACTCGTTGAGTATGTGGTCCCAAGAGCAAATCAGGAAGGCTGCTTGCCAGAGCATGGCTATATGACTAATCACACTATAACTCAGTTATTCATAGACAAAATAGTTGAGCATCAAGCATATGGTAAAATCAAAGGGCTTTTTGTCAAGGGAGGATACAATCTACTCGCAATGTTTATTCCAACAATTGTGCTTCTTGGTTGGTATTGTATCTTTATCATGATGGTGATATAAGAATGGCAGTCAAGATACCAGATGGATGGAGAAAGGAGACTCTGGGTAATTTCATTGAGATATTGTGTGGATTCCCATTTAAATCAAACCTATTTACAAAAGAGGAAGGAGTTCCCTTAATCAGAATTAGAGATCTTCTTAATCAGCACACCGAAATCAACTATTCGGGTTCATACGAAAAGCAGTATGAAATGAAAAAGGGTGATCTGTTGATAGGGATGGATGGAGACTTTGTCCCAGTACTGTGGTCAGGTGGCAAAGCACTATTGAACCAACGAATCTGTAGGGTCACAACAAAGGATGAAAAGAGATTCAATCAAAAATTCATTTACTATACTCTTTCTCAAGAGATGCCCGCAATTCAAAGTAGAATTCCCGCCACTACAGTAAAACATTTGTCAACCTCAGACATTAAAGAAATTGAAAGAAACTTCCCACCTATTTATGAGCAGGAAAAAGTCGCTGAAATCCTCACGACTGTTGACGAGAATATCGAAGAGAC
>CAZFPU010000191.1:0-3886 GCA_964521145.1 uncultured Methanosarcinales archaeon
TTCACCGTGAAACTAAGAGGGATATTGTTGACAAAACCCTGCAGCAAAAGCTCCTGCCATCGTAACATGTCGAATTCAAAGAACGCGTTCCCTATCCCAAATGCAAGGCTGAACCAGAAGGTGTAGATAAGAGCCCAATACAGATCAAAAATCGAAAAATACCCGTTGAAGAGAATAGCCTTTGCTCGTTTATTGCGTATCCTATTTTCCAGGTTCTTTATCTGCTGATGGATCATGATTTGTCTGATTGGGTTCGAGCTCCTTAAGAAGTTTATCAATTTTTTGATGCAGCTGCGCGATAGTGCCGTCATTTTGGATTGTTTTTTTAGCGAGCGCAATCGTCGCATCCAGTTGCTGCCCTTTTCCATCCTTGCTGTTCTCAAGCGACTCCTGCTCTTTTAGTTGCTCTAATGATTTTGCATCCCCTTCGCGTGATCTTTTTTGTATGCGCTCAAATCTTGCTTCAATGGGAGCATCAATGGAAACCAAGGTAAATTCCTTGTTTTTCTGCAACTCTTTCACTTCAATTGGGCTTCTGATGCTGTCGATAACGATAGGGAGCCCAAGGTCTATCTTGCGCTGCTTCTCTATTATCTCATTGGTCTTTATCGCAAGGAACGCATCTCCTTGCTCAAGGCGCATCTGCTTTCCGAGCGCTATAAGCGTCTCTCTTGAATGATCCAAACCTTTCTGCGATGCTATCTCTCTTAGCGCATCTGATAATGAGTGATAGAAAAATCCCTTGCTTTGCAGGTATGCTGCGCTCTCTCCTTTTCCCGCTGCGTTCTTTCCGGTTAGGCCTATTATCATTTTTGTTTGATTTTTGAGTAATTATTTTCAAAATTAATTAATGAACTTGCTGGAATGGTTTTTCTTTCGATTTGAAATCTTTTTTGGTTTTATTCAAATAAAAAGCTAAAATATCCAGTCCGCGCCAATGTGCGCGGATTCTATAGTGTCGATATCTTAGTGCAAGAGTTATCTTCACCGGTTTTTGATTCGCTTCCTTTAATTTTCCAATCACTTCTTCTGCAATTTCTCAAGCTCTTCCCAGAACCTATCGAGATCTTCAAATTGCAGATAGACGGCGGCGAAGCGGATATAGGCCACCTTATCGAGCGCCTTGAGTTTTTTCATGACTATGTCGCCAATGATCTTGCTATCCACCTCGATCGTGTCTCGCTTTCTTATCTCTGATTCGACGGAATCGACGACCTTCTCTACTTTTTCAAGAGGGATCGGAAGCTTTTCAGTCGCGGTAAGAACTCCTTTCATGAGCTTTTGCCTATCGAATCGCTCCCGATTCCCATCTTTTTTTACGACGATGATGTCTGATTCCTCGAGGCGCTCATAGGTTGTGAAGCGGCGCTGGCACTTTAGGCACTCCCTTCTTCGCCTTGTGAGCTCAAGATTCTCAGTATCTCGCTTATCGATTACCTTCGTATCCTCATGACCGCAAAAATGGCATTTCATGGAAATTGGATGCTTGTTTTTTGTTATTAATGGTTTTGGTTCGGCTGAAAAAAGCTGACACTTTAGGTAACCTTGCTTCGCTCAGTCACCTGGTGGCGCTGGACGTGACGGGGGTTGCCCCGAGTTTGGTTAGAAATAGCTATTTCACTGTTTTTGATCGGCCAGCACCATCTTCGAAATGTTCGCTGTCGCAATCAAAGAGGTGGCTGCCCCGTAAGGGACAACCCCCGCAACACCTTAGCTATCGAACTTAACACATTTCGACCTGATGATGGTGCTGGCCTTTATTGAATTACTAACCAAACTCGGGGTTGCCCCCTACGGGGTGTCACGTAGGCAACTTGTTGCCGTCCAGCCGCCTTTATCTGCTTTTGTTCGTTTGTTATTTTTTGTAAATCCATAAATCATCAAGGAAAACCCTTATAAATCGAACATCTTTCAATTCAAAAATGGATAAACCGATAAACATTGGCGGCCAGGCAGTGATCGAGGGCGTCATGATTAGAAGCCTAAACCATAACGTGGTCGCTGTGCGCGCTAAAGGTGGCATCAAGGTAAAGAAAGATAAGATCCCTCCACGGCAAGGTAGATTCTATAAGCTCCCTATCATAAGAGGATTTTACAACCTAATCGATATGATGGTTTTAGGCATGAAGTCGATCATGTGGTCGGCTGACCAGCAGACTGAGCAAAACGAGAAGATATCCAAAAAAGAGATGACTCTTACCGTGATCATTTCTATTTTTTTTGCAATTGGCCTCTTTGTCGCGCTTCCCTACGCTCTAACGTATCTGGGGGGCTTTGAAGAGGCCTCAGAACCCTTCCTATTCAATCTGGTTGACGGTATTATCCGGATCGGGATATTCCTATGCTATCTTGTCGCGATCTCGATGATGAAGGATGTCAAGATCCTCTTTCAATATCATGGCGCAGAGCACATGGCAATACATTGTTATGAGCATTCAAAGAAATTGACCGTATCTAATGTAGCCAAATTCACGACCTTGCATCCAAGATGTGGAACCGCTTTCATCATGATAGTCTTAGTTGTCGCGATCCTAGTATTCTCAATACTAACTCCTATCTTATTTTATTTGTTCCCTGGGCTAGTGACGATGCACTGGCTTCCCCAAAAGATCCTATTGTTTTTCACAAGGATACTCTTCTTGCCCTTCATTGCAGGCATATCCTATGAATTCCTAAAATACAGCGCGAAGTTCGAGAAGAATCCGCTTATGAAGATATTTATTTTTCCGGGACTGCTCATGCAGAAGATAACCACAAGAAAGCCAACCAATAAGCAGATCGAGGTTGCTATTCATGCTGTTCTTACTACCTTGAAATTAGAGAAAGCGAAAGCGCCTTAGAATCCTATCCTGCTTTTTATTCTGATTTGTTTACCTTCTCGATTTTCGTTTTCTTTCAAATTCTTGTCCTTGGTTTGTTCAATGGTCTCGCTAAAGCGGAAGGGGTCCGCAGCTTGGCTATTGGGTTCACGATGGTCTCTCTTTTCCTTCACTAAAATAACAAAGTTCGTCCTCTCTAACATTGGTACGACCCAACAAGTCTTTTCGTATTTCTAAGTAGATCTTTTTTCGTTTGCCAGCATCAAATTTATCATTTATTTGACGCTTTATTGTCCTTATCACTTCATCAGGAGCAGATATGTACATTTTGGCATAAATAAGATTCAGTTCGTCCAGAAACTGCTTAGTTGGGATATTGTCCTTCCTTGCCAGTATCTTTTCAATAGTCTCAATAAATTCTTCATATTTTTTCCGTCTAATCTCCCTAATCTCTTCTTTCCTTTTTTTATGAATCAGCAATTTAGTTTCAATGAGTTTCACAACTAAGAAAGTGACAATGGTAACAATTATGGTAATCGCTATATTAGGCCAATCAATGCTCATGAGAGTCAATTTCGTTAAACAATTATATTAATTTTACCAAACAGTAGCACGCATTTAGAGAAATTCGACTATTGCGTAATAATATCAGTATGTTTCACATGCGTAAAAGCAGAATGCGCGGCATAGACGCCTTCTCCAACGCCGGTGATCGCCTGCTTGAATCCGGAATCAACAACATCTCCAGCAGCAAAAACGCCCGCAATATTGGTCTTTGAGCTCCTATCTATCATTATTTCTTTCTTCTCATTTATCTTGACACCTAGCTGGAGCGCAATATCACTAAGTGGGATATGACCAATAGCTCCAAAGACTCCGTGCATCTCTAATTCCTTTTTGCCTTGGTATTCCTTGTCCAAAATTACCGAAGTTACTGACTTATCTCCTTTTATCTCCAAAATATTGGTATTTGTGATTATCTCTATGTTCTTGGTTGCTTCGATGAGTTTTGCGTTCACCGGTTCAGGCCGTATCTTATCTCCTCTATAAATGATGTATACTTTCTT
>CAZFPU010000192.1:0-3761 GCA_964521145.1 uncultured Methanosarcinales archaeon
TGCGCATCAGAGGGAATAATGCCGCAGACAGAGACTGTTCTAAAGCAGGCTCTTAAAGAGAGAGTAAAACCTGTGCTTTTCATAAATAAAGTTGACAGGCTGATTAATGAGCTGCTTTTTACTCCAGAGCAAATCCAGCAGAGGCTGGGAAAAATTGTGATGGAATTCAACCAGCTGGTTGAGCAGATTGCAGAGCCAGAGTTCAAGCAAAAATGGAAAGTTAATGTTGAGGATGGAAGCGTTGCATTCGGATCAGCAAGAGAGAACTGGGCTTTATCACTTCCTTTCATGCAGAAGAAAGGCGTTGGATTCAAGGATATTCTCAAGATCTATGAGATGGACGAAGAAGCAAGAAAAGCATGGGTTTGGGATCATGCCGCCTTGCACGAGGTCATTTTGGATATGGTGATCAAGCATCTTCCTGATCCGATCAACGCGCAAACATACAGGATCCCAAAGATCTGGCATGGGGATCCAGAATCGCAATTTGGTCAAGATCTTCTCAAAGGAAATCCGGAAGGAAAAGTAGCATTCGTCATTACGAGAATCGTTATTGATCCACGTTCAGGAAAAGACATTGCGGCTGGCAGGTTGTTCTCCGGAACGCTTAGGCCAAATACTGAAGTGTATCTTAACAACGCAAAACAAACGCAAAGGATCCAAAATCTCTACATCTATAATGGGATCAAACCAGAGATGATCGATTCGATCCCTGCGGGTAACGTATGCGCAATCTCTGGCGTGATTGGAAATGCGGGAGAGACCGTAACACTTGAAGAAGAGCATGCATTTGAAGAACTAAAGCACATCTTCGAGCCAGTTATCACCAAAGCAATAGAGCCTAAAAAATCAAGTGATCTTCCTAAATTAATTGAAGTCCTAAGAAAAGTTGGCAGGGAAGATCCATCGATTCGCATAGAGATCAATGAAGAGACTGGTGAGAACTTGATTTCAGGCATGGGAGAACTGCACTTAGAGATCATTGAAAATAGGATCATCACTGAGAAGAACGTTGAGGTAAAGACCTCTGCGCCGCTGGTTGTCTATCGGGAATCTATAACCAAACCTTCGCAGGAAGTTGAAGGAAAGACCCCAAACAAGCACAACAAGTTCTACTTCACCGTTGAGCCATTGAATCCTGAGATCTACAAGCTCATCAAGGAAGGAACCATTTCCCAAGGCCGAATCAAGAAGAAAAATCTTGAGATGCGAGATCACTTTGTAGGGGCTGGCATGGAAACCAAGGAAGCTGATCAGATCAAGGCTATCTACAATGGCAATATCTTTGTTGATAAGACCAGAGGTCAAGTCCACATGATCGAAGTTCAGGAACTTATCTTTGATATGTTTGAAGAGGTCATGCGAAAAGGCCCATTGGTTCGAGAGCCTTGTGTCGCCATTCGGGTAAATCTAACAGATATGAGCCTGCACGAAGACGCGATCCATAGGGGTCCTGCACAGGTATATCCAGCTATCAGGGAAGGTCTTCGAGGAGCGATGATGACCGCCTCTCCAATCCTTTTGGAGCCAATGCAGGTCATGTTAATTGAAGCACCAGTTGATTTCATGGGTCCGGTCTCAAAGCTTGTTTCCCAATTAAGAGGACAGCTCCTTGATATGCAGCAGGAAGGATCACAAGTGAACATCAAGGCAAAGATGCCTGTCATGAACATGCTTGGGTGGAGCTCAGATCTTAGATCGGCGACTGAAGGCAGAGGCGTTTCATCGCTTATCGATCAAAGCTTTGAGAAGATCCCCTATGAGATCCAGCTGAAAGTGACGCAGGAGATCAAGCAGAGAAAGGGACTTTCTGATTCACAGCTTGGCGGCTGATTTTTTATTTTATTGTAATTCTTTTTTTCTGGATTTTTTATTTGTGAACCATCATCAAACAATTGATCATTTCGATGCCACTGGCCCAATGAATGTATGCATCAAAGTGCATGGTCTATCCCCATGGGAATTTTTCTATAGAGAGAAGGGACGACTTGGATTATCTACTTTCCAGGCCCAGTAGAAGAATACATCGTGACGACGCCGGGAATATGCAGAGGTGGATTCCCAAGCTTTGAGTATAAAGCGACCACATCATTTCTTGCGATGTGCGCTATATGGTCCTTATCCCTGTTTGGATTTATCGAAAGAGCAGAATACGCTGTTGTCTTGCTTGGCTTGAAATAATGCGCCGATCGAAATTCCATGTCTCCTAAGGAGATGATGTTCCATCCGAACTTGCCATGGTCTATAATTGCCTTTTTTTTGAATTGATGCTGGTTTTCTTGTGCATCTAGGTATTCTCCAACTGCACGTCCTTGCGTGCCATTGGTTTTTTTCTGCTGGTAGAAAAGCGTTGTCGCCCTATTCCCTAAAAATTCTGCCATGAAATTCTGATTTGGCTGGGTGTAATCCGATTTGAGATCTATTTCAACAGGCTTTAGGCTTTTTATATTCGTTGTGCCTGCGGCTGCATATACTTTTTCGAGGGCTTTTTGAGCGTCTGAAGCCTGCAAAAATCCTTCAATATGAAAATATCCTATCTGCTTATTGATTATCATGAACGCAAGATAGTCCGGAGAGGATACGATCTGGGTTTTCCTGCCTTGGCTCTTTACTTCAAGATGTACGCCCGGGCTTAGATTAGCGCTTGCTAGGATATCCTCCAATCGATTGTAGCTTTTCCTAAGATCACCATCGAACAAATACCCTTTCCTTTCAACCCAGGCGCTTGTCTGGCTGTTTATTTCTTTAGTTGCACGCTGCATTTTGAACCGCAATACTCTTTCTTTTCCAAGACTCCATCACGTAGGCTTTCTGCCAGTTCGTAAAATCGCTTTTCTTAGATGTAGTCCCTTTTTTATTTTAGAGAACACTACTAATTTTTAAACTTTTAGATTTTTGTATCGACATGAATCCAAAAGCGACCGCAATGAAGGCTGCACAAGAAGCAGGCGATATTCTTTTATCCAATTTTCGAAAGAATATAGCCATTCGAAGCAAGACAACAAGCCAAAACCTCGTGACCAAAGTAGATATCGCCGCTGAAAAGAAAATTGTCTCAATAATCAAGAGGAATTTTCCAACCCACTCATTCCTAACAGAAGAAAAAACAACCAAGGAAATAGAATCAGATTACATCTGGATTATTGACCCAATTGATGGAACAAATAATTACGCGCATGGCCTGCCTCATTGTTCTGTTTCCATTGCATTATATAAAAATAATCAACCAGTGCTTGGTGTGGTCTATGATCCCTTTCGCAATGAACTATTCTTTGCTCAAAAAAACAAGGGAGCGTTTCTTAATGGAAAGAGGATTTTTGTTTCCAAAGCAAAAACTTTGGATAAATCATTGTTAGTTACTGGCTTTTATTATGAAAGAAACCAATTGATGACACGAACCCTGGGTCATATGGAGATTTTTTTCAAAAAAAACGTGCATGGGATTCGAAGATTGGGAAGCGCTGCACTGGACCTATGTTATGTTGCCTGTGGACGCTTCGATGGCTACTGGGAATTGAAATTGAGCCCCTGGGATTTTGCAGCGGGAGCTTTGATCGTGCAGGAATCTGGGGGCAGGGTTACGAGTTCTAAAGGGAATTCTTATGGCTTGAATATGCCTGATATCTTGGCATCGAATAATAAGATACATGATGCGATGTTGACCGTTGTTTCGAAATGAGATTTATCGAGTTAGGGATATTATCTGTTTTGGCGTTTAGCATCTTGCCGCCAGCGTATCTACCCTGGGAAAAAGGGGTTTC
>CAZFPU010000193.1:0-3708 GCA_964521145.1 uncultured Methanosarcinales archaeon
TCAAGACTCCTAGTGAAACGTCAATGTGCTTATGGCTAACGCCAAGGCCGGTGCAGATCCCCCCAATAGTCGTATTTGAAGATGTGACAAATGGGTAGGTTCCATGATCGATATCAAGCATGGTTGCCTGCGCTCCCTCAAAGAGCATTTTTTTCTTTTCGCCAAGCATCTTGTTGATCAGAAATGTCGTGTTTTTTACAAATGGCAACAGTTCTTTGTGATCTTTGGCATACTCAGAGACGCGAATCCCTCTTCTTGCCATCTTATCAGAATATGCGGGCCCAATGCCTCGTGCCGTTGTTCCAATGCCTTTGTTCTTTTCTTTGTCTTCTTCAATATGCTTTTGTAAGATGATGTGCGCGTTCTCGCTAATGACCAGATTGTCTGGAGTTATTTTCACGCCATTTTTTTTGAGTTCATCCATCTCTTCTTGCAGTACTTTGGGATCGACAACCAGTCCATTGCCTATAATGTTTAATTTGTTTTTATGAAGAATTCCTGAAGGAATGAGGTGCAGGACTGTTTTCTTGCCGTTCGCAATTATAGTGTGCCCTGCGTTATTGCCGCCATTGAAACGAGCAACAACATCGGCCTTGTTCATGAGAACATCGATGATCTTTCCCTTCCCTTCATCGCCAAATTGCAGGCCGATTATCGCTATGGTTTGTGGCATACATGCAGTGCAGAAAGTGCTTATTTAAAGATTTTTGTTTTGAAAATGAGATTTAGGGAAGCTTGCGAGACTCTAAACCTAAGCATTTTAGCTAATTTTATCGGCGTTTAGCATCTTCTCGCCTATTAATTGTTGCTTACAAGGTGTGGCCTCCCCGGATGGGGCAACCCCCGCAACACACTCAGATGTAATATCGCAAGGCTCGACCTGATGATGCTAAACGCCTATAGTATTCTTAAGTTTAGGGTCTCAGAGTTTTCCAGCAGGAAGTCAATTGACGATACCTATAAAAGTACTCCTTCTCGCATCTTGACCATGATCGAGATAACTATCTTTTTTGGATTGCTTGCGCTCATATTAGTATTGGTTGTGATCGCTGAGAAAATATCAATCCCCTATCCTATCCTGCTTGTCATCGCAGGGCTTGGAGTAGCCTTCATTCCAGGAACGCCCAGCGTGCGCCTCGATCCTGAACTTGTCTTTTTGGTTTTCTTGCCGCCACTGCTCTTTCACGCTGCATGGTTTACCTCATGGCCCGATTTTGTTCGGTATCGAAGGCCAATCTCGATTCTCGCAATATGGCTCGTACTCGCAACCACATCGTGCGTTGCTATCGTTGCCCACTATCTGATACCGGGGTTTAGCTGGCCAATTGCTTTTGCGCTTGGGGCTATAGTATCTCCTCCGGACGCCGTTGCTGCGGCAGCGATCCTTGGCAAGATGCGAATTCCGCGTAGGTTGGTGACGATCCTTGAAGGCGAAAGTTTAGTGAACGATGCTACTGGTCTTATTGCGCTCAAATACGCGTTGCTTGTCTTGGCCACTGGTTCATTCTTCTTTTGGCATGCGGCTGGCAACTTTGTTCTCGTTGCCTTGGGTGGGTTGGCTGTTGGTTTGGGTTTTAGCATAGCGATTCGGCATCTGCATCGATTTATCAGGGCAACGCCAACGGTCGAAATAGTGCTCTCGATACTAGCTGCGCTCTTTGCGTATTTCATCGCTGAGACCTTGCATGTTTCGGGTGTGCTTGCGGTCGTTAGTTCAGGGCTTTACTTGTCTGCAAAGTCTTCCGAATTACTCTCACCACAAACACGCCTGCTTGGAAAAGCCTTTTGGGAAGTTCTCATTTTCATTATCAATGGGATCGTATTTTTGCTTATTGGGTTGCAGCTCAAAGAGATATTGCACAATCTTTCTGGATACTCCATCACGACGCTTATACTCTATGGATTGATCATCAGCCTCAGTGTCATACTGGTTCGCATTGTATGGGTTGTCCCTGGTGCGCTCATGCCAAATTTGCTTGGGACAAAGCACACAAAGAAAGATAGGCCCAATTGGCGCTCAGCGTTAGTTGTCGGATGGAGTGGGATGCGAGGCGTTGTGTCCCTTGCCGCCGCCATGGCGCTTCCCTTGACACTTGCCGATGGTTCTGTATTCGCGCAGCGCGATCTGATGCTGTTTTTGACTTTTTTTGTTATATTTATTACGCTTGTAGTGCAAGGGCTTACCCTGCCCTTTTTGATTCGCAAACTAAAGATAGAAGATGAGGATATTGCAGAGAAAGAATCGTCTCAGATACACTTGATCCTGGCTGATGGCGCGATCGAACACATTGCAACGCTCAAGAAGAAAGGTATCATTGATGCAACCACATTCGAGCGACTCATCGATGAATATCAGCATAAGATCAATTTCTTCAAGGGCAATCTGGGTGAGGATAAGAACGAGGAAAGCGAATCATTTGTGCGCCAACATCATGAGGCAGAAGAGAGCAGCCTTGAATACCAAAGAAAGCTGCTCCTAGATCTCAAGAGAAAGGGTTCTATGCATGATGATGCGCTGCGTGAAGTTGAGAACTATCTTGATCTGGAGGAATCGAGGATAACAACAGAGCATGCGCACAAAAGGCATTAAGGTGCCATCTAAGCAATTTTTTACTATTTCACCAGATTTCTTCCTCGACTTTTAAATCGCTTATTCAGAAACCTGCTCATATCTGTACCACCTCAATCCAATGGCTAAGACCCAATGACCCAGCACATTAAAATGCGGCACAAGGTGTATTTTTTTAATAATCGGGAAGCCAGGCTCTCATGAAAATGTTTTCCGCTATGTTTTGTTTTTGGGTCAATAAATGCGAAGAGTCCATTGGTTTTTGTCCCAATGATACTTGTCAAAAACTATAGTTTTTGAGCATGCTCGGAATTCCATCCGATATAACCTCAATCAAAATCGCCAAGGAGAGTAATTGGAATTCCGACATTTGCACCCATTGCCAGACGCTATAAGAAAAAAGATTTTCATGGGAGTCGGAAAGCCAATCTCTTTTGAGCGGGGAGGGTCACTGGGTCAAGCCACTGCTACTATCATAATTCCAACTTTTAAGTAGTAACATAAGAAAACTTTATATATCTCATGACGTGGACATACAATTCAATGGATACCAAGCTAAGTAAATTCGGGGGATCTTCGCTTGCCAGTGCGGATAGGATTGCGCATGTGGCAGAAAACATCATTCTCAAAGATGAAGAGAGAAAACTGATTGTTGTTTCGGCGTTTGGAAAAGAATCACCTTCTGACATTAGAGTGACTAATCAGTTGATCGAATTGGCCAGCATTCCATATAATTCAAAAAAAACTGCTTCATATATTGGGTCCTTACAAGATAAACTGACTTCTATTTCACAAGGTTTGCATATTGGCGATGAGATCGTCGCTGCGCAAATAGCGGACCTGGAAGGCAGAGTGAGAGCTCAATTTTTAAATCCGTTGCAAAGAAGTGATTACCTCAAAGCATGGGGCGAGTACACTTCTGCCCTTGTGCTTACCAAGTATCTCAAGGATGTCAAGAAAGTTCCCGCACGTTTTGTTGACCCAAAAGAGATCTTAGTTGCATCTGATCATTTTGGCGACGCCGTGTTATTGCCATCATCTGATGAAAAAATAAAAAGGGTTTTGGCACACGCTGAAGGCATCTCGATCATCCCAGGCTTTTATGGCTTCACACAAAAAAGCGAGATAGCAACGCTTCC
>CAZFPU010000194.1:0-3695 GCA_964521145.1 uncultured Methanosarcinales archaeon
GTTGCTGTTTGCTTCAGTAAGTGTCATCTTTCCAAATAAATCTCTTAATGTTGTTCTTGCCAAACTCGTTATTTGCGATTTGTAGTTGTCAGCGTTATAGATTGCTTTAACTGGATCAATGACCCTAAAATAGACCATAGCGTCAACATCCGCGTTCAGATTATCCTTGGTTATGACTTTCTGAGGATCGATATCAAACATGTTCTCGGTCATGTTGACCTTATACATCTGATCGATTATGGGAATTATCCATCGAAAACACCAGCCGCTCATGCAGGCCTTTTTCTGTTGGTCTCACAATTCGAATGCCGGCAAAGAAGATGATTGTAAGTGTGATGCCAAGGATCCAGTAGATGCTGATTCCTAGGATTTGTATTGCCATTTGGTTCGATTGGGAAGTTCTTTGTCAGTTTAAATAATTTGTCCCCTTTGCAGCAGTGTTCAAAACTCTTGCTATCTCAAAAAAATCAAGAAAATCTCATTTGTAACCATCAAGAGCCAATTAACAAGTAATAAATAAGGGTCGGCCACAATCCTTGACCATGAAAGCAGCACCAATGGTACTGCTAGTCGCACTGCTGGGGGAAGTCGCTCTAGCAGCAAGCCCATTTGATAGCTATCCTGACTACTTTGAGCAAAATCCAAAAGTTGCAAATCATACGCTTTCTGAGCTATCGTATAAAGAACAGGTCCTTTTTTGGACAGATATCATCGAGCTTGAAAGCAAGAAGAACATTTCGGTCTCTATCCCGCAGGAATTGCAAAAAGGCTACTTTGTCAATTATACTGAAAATGAGGCCAGAGAGATACTGGCGGCAAAATACGCGCATGCAGTATGGCTAGACAAGAATAGGCTTGTTCCCTGGCATTTGGAGGATTATTCACATGAGGAATTGGAAGTATTGTTCAACAGAAGCTCGATCTTTGAGATACTAGATGGTGGATTTTCACATCTGGTTGGCCAGCCAATGATCTCGGATTTCTCCCCATCAGAAATTTATGAGATACAAAGAAAGTTCATTGGAAAGAATCAGAATGAGACCATCTTCGCTTTGCTTGAGGATTATCGGAGCAATTTCAGGCATGGACTCTCCACAGAGCCGCTCAAAGAAACTTCACAGAGCCTTCATGCGATACTAACAACCGTGGATAGGTATGATCATCGGGTGAGCTATTCTGGATGCCAGTCAATGGCTCGCATCATTGAAATGAGCTTGAGAAATCTAAACATTCCTGCCTATCAGGGATACACAAGGTATGCGGGAGGAGGTCACTCTGCGCTTTTCCTTCCAACAATGGACAAGATACTGCTGCATGGCGATGATATCTATAATGCCGGGAAAAAGGAGATGCCATTTGAGGATATCCTTATCGATGCTTCGCTCTATGAAAAAATGGTTGGACGTTGCAATCAAAAGGATAGGGCTTGCAATGATGAGGCTTTGTTTGGGTGGGAGGCGCGCAAAGAGCTTCTCTACGCTGATAGGACAAAATATCATATTCAGAATTGCTGTCGAAGGGATTTTGGCTATGAGTCTTGCAATGAATATGTAGATCATGGCTTTAGCAACGCCAGATATTTGACGCAAAAAGAAAAGAATGGATTAGTGAACGATCTTCTTGCAGCATGCTAAGATATACTGCCTTTGTAAAAATAGTTCAATCCTAAAGAATTAGACGATTCCCTTCATCTTCGCATCTTTTCTCTTGAAGGAATTCTGCAGGATCTCTTTTGAGTACCCATGCGGAATTTTGCCAGTTGCTGCGTACGTGTACAATGCGGTATTGAAAACAGCGGTTGCAACGCCAAAAAGCATGGCAACGAATACAAAGTATACGATGATGATAAAGATTGCAGCCACAATGCCAATTACCCCTGCACTTAAAGAAAGCAAGAATATCGGGATAGCAAGAATGATTCCGATCGCAAAAAACATCAGCTGTGCAAATCCAAATCCGATGTATCGAATTATTGATTCTCCCCAGGTCTTCTTGAAAGTGTTTACCGATACTTTCAAGGCATCAATTGGTCCTAGGCCTTTGTATACCATAGCAGGAATAACAAATAACGTTGCGATGCTCCAGGCAATTCCTAAAATCCCTGAGATGATGCTAAATACCATTCTTCCAATAGGGCCTGATCTCTGTGCCAGGCGATCGATGATCCGTAAGAGCAGGCCAACTGTCGCAGAAACCAAGCTCCAGGTAAAGATAAGGTGAATTCTTGAAAATGCGAATCGGATGCTGTCCATAAAAGCCGCATTCTTTCCCTCAAATCTTGTTTTTGCCGTGTATACAACACAGACATTGAAAAATGTTGCAATGAATGCCAGCCCAAAATAGACTATGAATAATAGTCCCCATTGAAGCGCCCCTAGCCTATCAAGCCCAAGACCTCCTACAACCACAACAAGCAACGTAGGTACCAATTGTGCCGCGATGAATAATAGTGAGAAGGCACCTGCAAGTATCGGAAATAGGAGCATTTCTTTGTCCTTACCGATAACTGAAAAGGTTATTTTTGTCAAATCCCAACTTCTTGAAAATGCTGAGGTCATGACGTGGATTGATTGAGGTTAACATTTAAATCTTACGGGTTTATCTAGCCAATTACCAAGGTGTAAGGCATGAGGAAAGTAAAGAATAATATTCATACTCATTTCAAGAACTTCATTTCAAGAAAACGAAACAGAATCATAATCAGCATATGTTATGTTCTACTTCCTTTTTTCTTTTTGCAATGTCAACCTTTTGATATCGCATTTTTTAAAATCAGCCCAGGCATTATTACTGGATATCTTATGTTAAGAATTGGAATGAACGGGATTTGGAAAGAAGAATTTTTTGGTAGAGGAATTAGAGCGTCACGTAAGCAAGCTATTTTCTCTGGTTATTCCACTATTATTGTGTCTTTGATCATTTTAGCTTGTTTTTTCTATGCAGGACTTCGTGTATGTTAGATTTACTGATAATTTAAGCCACGCACCTAACCCCAAACTTTTTTAAACGCCCCACTCTTAGCCTGCCTAATAGTATACACTCAAAAATGGCAAAGAAAGAAACCAACGATGGGGCAAAGCAGCAGCACGATAAAGGTAAATTGACGGCTCAAGAAAGGATAGAAAAACTCGTCGATAAAAATACCTTTGTAGAGCTGCATAGCCTCGTTGAATTGCAATCGAATCATTTCGATCTGCAAAGCAAGAAAAGGCCTGGCGATGGAGTCATTGTTGGCTTTGGAAAAGTGGCAGGAAAGCCCCTTTGCATATTCGCACAGGATTTCACCTTCATGGGGGGCTCCATGGGTGAGATGCACAACAAGAAAATTGCTGAACTGCAAGAGCATGCCCTAAAGATAGGATGTCCAATTATCGGATTATATGATTCAGGCGGCGCTCGGATACAAGAAGGCATCCATGGTCTAGATCAAGGCGGCCGCATTTTCAAAAACAACACATTCTCATCAGGGGTCATCCCGCAAATCTCAGTCATTCTAGGGCCATGCGCAGGCATCGCAGTGTATAGCCCAGCGTTAACCGATTTCATCTTCATGACCAAAAAGATCAGCAATATGTTCATAACAGGGCCTGAAGTCATAAAAACAGTCACCGGAGAGCAGATCGATTTTGATGGACTAGGAGGAGCGCAAGTCCACAATGAAAAATCAGGGGTTGCGCAGTTCATAGCTGACAATG
>CAZFPU010000195.1:0-3661 GCA_964521145.1 uncultured Methanosarcinales archaeon
AATAATTTCTAAAAAAACAGCGATAAAAAAAATCTTGAGATAAGTTCACAGGCCCTCAAGGCGCTCTCAAGCCCAACCAAGCAGTGCGAACGCCTCTCAAAATGCCTAGAGAGAGGAATTGCGTTCCATCATGCTGGTTTAGTTTCAAAGCAGCGAGAACTTATCGAAGATGAATTTAGAAATGGCTCGATAAAAATAATCTGCTCAACTCCAAGCCTTGCCATGGGTGTTGATCTCCCCGCATATAGAGCAATCTTAAAGGATGTGAAGCGCTATGGGCTAAGAGGTCTTGCATACATCCCCGTTCTGGAGTATCTGCAGATGGCAGGGCGAGCAGGAAGGCCAAAATTCGATACTGAAGGCGAGGCATTATGCATCGCGATCAATGAAAAGGACAAAAAAACGCTCTTTGAAAAATATGTGCATGGGCAGCCCGAAGACATTTATTCAAAGCTTGCGGTTGAACCTGTCCTTAGGACGTATCTGCTAAGTCTCATTGCGGCTCGCTTCGTCAATTCGCGAAAAGAGATCATCGATTTTTTTAGCAAGACATTCTGGGCGCACCAATTCATGGATCTTGCGAAGCTTCGCTTTGTGATCGATAAGATGCTTCGCCTCCTTGAAGAGTGGGAATTCATCTTAGAAAAAAAAGAAGATGATTTTGTCGATGCAAATTCGCTTGCAAGCGATACCATGCGAGCTACCGTCATGGGAAGAAGGGTTGCGCAGCTCTATATCGACCCATTGACCGCCCGCAATTTCATCGTTGCCTTGCAGAACGCATCGGATAAAAAAGTCCATATGTTCTCATTTTTGCATATCGTATCGAATACTTTAGAGATGCGCCCGCTCCTTCGGGTTTCTGTCAAGGATGAGGATATCATCCAGGAATATCTGCTTAAACGCTCAGAT
This sequence comes from uncultured Methanosarcinales archaeon, assembly GCA_964521145.1. Lineage (GTDB taxonomy): Archaea > Nanobdellota > Nanobdellia > Woesearchaeales > GW2011-AR4 > BS150m-G66. The sequence goes on from CAZFPU010000195.1 coordinate 913, forward strand.
TATCTGCTCCAAAACGAGCCATCGCTCTATGATCCAGACTATGAAGAATTTCTAAATTCGATCAAGACTGCGTATCTTCTCGAGGAGTGGGCTAATGAAAAGACTGAAGAATATCTGCTCGAGCATTTCAAAGCCCGTCCAGGAGAACTTCGAATGAAATTAGATACCGCCGACTGGCTTTTGTATGCATGCGAAGAGATAAGCAGATTATTGCACTATCAAAGCCTCAATAGGGAACTCTCAAAACTGCGAATCCAGCTCAAATATGGCATCAAAGAAGAATTATTGCCACTTATCAAAGTAAAGCAGATAGGAAGGGTTCGGGCCCGGATGCTTTTTCAGAACAGGATCAGGACCATCAAAGATCTTAAGGATGCCGATCTAATGACATTATCACAGCTGCTGGGAAAACAGGTTGCGCTTTCCATCAAGGAACAGCTAGGTGAAGAGATCGAGATGATCCCTGAAGGGAAAAGGAAAGGGCAGATCAGTTTAGAGGATTATAGGGAATAGCCCCAAATAAATCTTTATAAATGATGCTTCATTTCTCAGAGGTATGAAAGCGCCAATTGCTGAAAATTATAGTGCAAAAGGGCCCATGGTCAACATTTACGCCCACTTTACAAAAACCGATATGAGTAGCTATGAGAATCAAAGAGGATCAATGAACGAAACGGCAAAGAATGAAAGGAGGATGCTCATTAGCAATGACCAAAGCGCACGTTTCGCCCACTACATGAGGGCAGCCAACGATCCAGGGTATGGAAGGCATATGAACCTTGCCCAGGAGGAACAAGTAAAGCCATCCACGATGGTGCAATTCCCCCTGATAGAATCATCAAGAGAGCATGAGCGATCTGAAAATAACAATTCCCCTCAAAAAGTATACAGCTTCCTTTCGATGCATAGCACCACATGGCAAGGGTTCTGATGGCGGCAAAGTAAAAAAGGACCAGTACAAGCCCTATGCGCAAAAATACCAAAAGCAGTATGGCAACCAATATGATGACAAAGATAAGAAGGATGCAGGCAAGAGTGTGTATCTTCCAAAGCATGCCAATGACAAGGCAAACGAGCAGTCACCTCTATCTGCAAAAAAAGAGTATAAGCCAGGCTCTTCAGAAGAGCAAGCCGATAGTCTTGAAACGCGTTCGATCACCTACGCTATTTTAACCCAGATAGGAAAGAAAGGTTACCAATCAAGAAGTGCAACATATAGCAAAGAATCAGGATATACTAGACAAAGTGAAGATACTAATCAAATTCAATCTCAATCATCTTCTTATTTAACCCTTGGATCAACGTATGCAAACGATAATGCGCAATCAATGTATACTCTTCAGAAAAAAGCTCTAAATCTCGATTATCTGCTCGCGCAGCAACAGCCAAAGATAGTTCCAGGAAAACCAGGCGGTCTTGAAAAGAGATTGGCGGCTTAATCCAATTCTTCCTTGAGTTTTATTTCCTCAAGCGCCTTATCGGCATTGACCCGAAGCAGGCCTTCTGGCGTTATATCGGCTGTTTTTTGCAATAACTCGACTGTTTCTTCATACGTAAGGTCTGGATTTTGCGTTTTTAGAAGACCAATGATCCCAGAAACCAAGGGGGTTGCCATTGATGTGCCTGAGCTAAAGCAAAAAGACTTGACAGTGCAAGTGCTTATGATGTGCTCTCCGGGAGCATAGATCAAAACCCATTCCCCATAGTTTGAAAATGATGCCTTTAAGTCAGTATTATCAGTTGCCCCAACTGAGATGACATTCTCATATCCGGCAGGATAGCTTTTATCCTCAACGGCATCATTTCCTGCGGCGGCAACAAAGATGATGCCTTGTTGCGTCAGCTTTTCTATGAGAAATTCCTCGTATTCTGAATATTGGGGACTTCCTAGGCTCATGCTGATTATGTCAGCGCCTTGCAGCGCGCTTAGCAGTATTCCATTGACAAGATCATGGGAAGTTGATCCACTTCCTGGAGGAAAAATGTTCATGTTAAAGACGCTGCATTGGGGGCAAATCCCTGCTATGCCAAATTTGTTGTTTGGCTTTGCTGCAATGACACCTGATACATGGGTGCCATGAAAGTCTTCTAGATAATAAGGCGTCACATCCGCCTCACTTTGCGCGATGTTATAGCTTCGATCAAAATCAAATCCAATAAGATCTGGATTCCTAAAGACCCCTTGATCAATAACAGCAATTAGCGGCTTGTGGTTGGTCTTGTTGATTGATTCCTGGGTTAAGCGGATGTCAGCTCCCGGTATTCCGGCAAACTGGCCATTGTTCTCAAGATACCATTGGAACTTGTAAAGGTCATCATTAAAGACGCTTGATTTGGAATTGAGTGTTCGTTGCCTAAGCAATTCGAGCGTGAGCATGTCATTTGATTGGAAATTGGCATTTCTAAATACATTTCGAACCGTGGGATATTTTGTAAGCTGAGCCTGTAATTCTTCAAACGTGATTTTGGAAGTGTTGAACGCAACGAGTTCATCATACAAAAATTGCCGATATTGTCCCTCTTCTTCTTCGATTGAAGGCATGAAATATAATACCGAATCATAGAGTATCTTTCGTTTCACAATTGGAAGGGACCCAAGTTCCTGCTGCAGCGCGAAAGCCTTCGTTGGATCTTCCCGATAGCTTATGATCGCTTCTCCCTCGACATATAATGAACTGTGCAGCGGCTCTAGAGGAAAATAAATGTCATAGATCCCATCGCCAACCCTGAGTCCATCCATGGCAACAAC
>CAZFPU010000196.1:0-3623 GCA_964521145.1 uncultured Methanosarcinales archaeon
TCTTTACCGAGGCGGCAGAAGAACTAAAACTCTCAGATAAGGAAGAATCCGATCTTGCAAAAAAGATCGAGCCATTGAATAGAAAACTAGACGATCTTCTTGAGCAGAACAAGACAATTGCAGAATCAATTATCGCGGTGTCTGACATGATCAAGGATTTCATGGACAAGCACAATGAGCAGGACAAACCAATGATGCAGCCGCAGCGGATGCAGCAGCCGATGTTTCCTGGCGCCCCATCATTTGCTCCACAACAAAACCAGCCTTATTTTGATATGCCAATGCAGCAAGATCAGATGCAACAGCCCCAACAGATGGGAAACATGGGCATGGGCAACATTCCATTTCCTTCTATTGAGGAAGAACCAAAAAAGGGGATATTTGGCAGATTAAAGAAGTAAGATGGAACAATCCTTAGTGCAGCTAACGCCAAAACAAGGCAGACGATTTCTGAAGAAATTGTGCATCGTTACCTCGCGCTACGCAAAAAGGCAAGGGGCTGCACAAAAGCTCGATGAGCATCTCAAAAAGCTCAAGAAGCATTCGAATCGCAAGGAATACCATGAAGACCTTTCACAACTGCGCTCGAAGATAAGCGAATTTGTCCAGGTCGAGCGAAAGATGCGCTATCGAACGCAAGGAGATAGTATCAATGAGAAAAGCCTGCAGGCACGGCTTGCTGCGCTTGAATCTGAATTACTCAAGACCAGACAGGAGAAGGAGAATGCGGTGCATGAGAACAGAAAAAGAATTGATGATGTGGCGTTCATGCTCGTTTCATTGAAAAAGCAGATCGATAGGCTCTCAAGGGAACATCATCATAGAGAGCAAAGAAAACATCATCTCGAGAATAAGATCTTGGGCAAGGTTTAGATTTTCAGGGTTATCGTAGATTTCTATATTAGGGTTTAGCATCATCAGGTCGAAATATCTTATATTCGATAGCGAAGGTGTTGCTGGGGTTGTCCCTTACGGGGCGGCCACCTCTTTGATTGCGACAGTGTATATTTCGAAGATGCTAAACCCGAAAAATAAAGTGAATTCAATTTTATTTTCTTGTCACATTTGACCAGAGCCTTTTATCACAAATCCCTTCCCATGACAGTATTCCTATTATTCAACTTGGCCCTTTTGCATGCATCTTTTATCATCTGCTCGACTTTTTTATTGAGCTCTTCGAAGAAATCAGTTGAGATGTTCAAAGGCTTATCTTCGATTTTCGCATAGTTCTTCAATTGAGATCTTACCACCAAGCTTGTTCCCATTGTATCGCCTCGTTGTTTTATTGTATTGCAATGCCCAGTTGTTGTAATTCTTCCAGTAATTGGTCTGGACTAATAAAATGGATCGTTTTCATTCCAATTTTTTGCGCAGGGATGAGGTTTTTTTGCTTGTCATCGATAAAAACGCACTCCTCTGGCCTGCTCTTTGTTTTCTTAAGCACTTCCTCATACATTTTGATGTCTGGTTTTCTTGCTCCGATGTGGTGCGAATAGACACCATCTGAAAAATGCCTAGTGAAGTTATATTTCTTTTCTAAGTATTCAACACGTTGAGGAATATTATCAGATAAAAATAATAGCTCGAAGCCTGCATCCTTGAGTTTGTCAACCAAATGCACCATCCCATCAATTGGCACATATTGGGTATGCCACAGCAGTGCGAGGCTTTGACTGCTTTCAGAAATACCCCATTGTTTTTTCATCGCATCCCAGAATGTATCTTCGCTGACCTTGCCCATCCTGTAGTCGGAAGCCAGAGGATCTTCAAGCGCTTTGGCGATTGCAATCCTTTCCAACCCATATTTTTGAGAAAGGGTGTCCACCAACTTCTTGACGCCATCGGAAAAATAGACTCCCCCAAGATCAAAGATAATCGTTTTTATCATCATTATATCTAGAGTAGGTAGTTTTTATTTTTTTGTTTATCGGCTCTGGTTACCGTGCCCAATGACCTAGTTCCAATGGTACAAACACTTTTTTTCATTCAAAAAAAAATCGGAATGCTGCCCCGCCCTAATCCTTATATAATCTCTATTTATGAGTATACCAAAAATGCAGCTTGTCTTTCTCTTTTTTGTCAAGTCTGCAAAAACCAAACCTCTGAAATTGGATGACCTGACCTACTGGTATCTTTTTCGCATCGGGCTCCGCAATCCCCTTCATGACTGTCCTGTCATTCATCATTATTTCAATGGGAATAAGATCCTCCTGATCAGGCAGCCAATGGATTATCAGATGCCCTTTTTCCTTGTATTCCTGATGAGATGTGGAATGGAATTCCAATTTGCTGCCTTTCTTCTCGAAATTAAGGCAATCCATCAGACGATAGATTCTGCCATCTTCAAACTTATCGAAATCATCCTGCTCTATGAAAAATGAGTCGTGCGTATGAAAAATGCGTGCGCCTTTGTCCTTGAATTCGGGATGCAGCGGCAAGGACACTGTTTGTTTGGGAGCATTGTCGATCTTGATCTCCTTTTTATTGTGGATGAAGAAATGCCGATGCGCATGGGCATCCCAATGCCGTTTATTGTGCATGATGAGATCATCCCAGGTCAATGTGGATTCTGATTTGGAAAGGCCAGTTGCCATCACGAAATGCTTTATTGCCTCTGGAGCAAAACCTCGTCTTCGTAAGGCTACTAAGGTAGTGAGACTTGGGTCGTCCCATCCAACTAATTGTTTTGTTTCAATGAGTTCTCTTATAATTCTGCCAGAGCTTTCAACGCCCTCAAGATTGAATCGCGCGAATTCCGAGATCTTTGTTTTGGGAAATCCGAAGAGCGCCTGGATATATCCTTGCAATTCATTTCGCAGCTCGAATTCTTTGGTTCTTATTCTATGAGTCACTTCAAAAAGGCCATCCATTATTGAATTTTCAAAGTCATAGTTGGGCCATAACCGGTATTTTTTTTTGGTCCTTGGGTGCGGATGGTCGATGATTCGCATGATGGTTGGATCGCGCATGGTTGAGTTCTTATGCTCAAGATCTATTTTGAGTCTGACTATATGAGTTCCTTCTTCTGCCGTTTGCATAACTTCCCACAACTTCAGGTTTTCTTCAATGGAATTATTCCGATCTTTGGTAGGTACACCATCCTGCCTTGATTGCTTGACTTCTTCTTGCGATGCCCTATCGACATACGCCTGGCCCTCCCTGATAAGCTGCTCAGCTCGCTTATAGAACTCATCCATATAATCTGAGATGTAGATTACTTTGTCTGGGTTGATCCCTAGCCATTGATAATTTTCAAGATGAATGTCATAGAACTCTTCCTGTGCAAGCTCTGGATTGGTATCTTCGAATCGAAGGATGAAAGTCCCATTATGTTTTCTTGCAAGCTCATAATTGAGAAGGATTGCTTTGGCATGCCCAATATGGGGATACTTGCTTGGTTCCGGAGGAAACGCGCATACTACTTTTTCTTCTGGCTTTATGTGAAAAAAAGCGAACATATCTCTCTCTTCTTTTTTGAGATCGTGCAGTAAATGTTTGTAGTCCTCAAGCACTTTTTCCTGGTCTTGCAATGAAAGGGAATTGACTTCTTCAATGACCTCCTGTATCTCTTTGGTCAATTGACCCATGTTTTTTTTCTGGTCTGGGAATTCACCAAGTACCTT
>CAZFPU010000197.1:0-3537 GCA_964521145.1 uncultured Methanosarcinales archaeon
TCGTATACATTAATTCTTGATTGCCTTTTTTATTTGTATTCAAGGAGCATATTGATACTAATCGCGTTTGATTGGCACCGTTCAAAATGTAGATTAGCGGGCTTAAGGTCGAGCATATTGAGATTTACAAATCGATCGACAAGGGGGAAGTCCCTTACGGGGAATGTTGATCATCTAGAATCACATTGGATGCGAGAAGCCCGCTAATCCGAGCGATAGCGAGATTTTGAAAGGTGCCGCGTTCGATTCCCTAACCTTCAAGTCGCTCATTAAAAACTGTGCACAGCTTTATTGGGTAGCGATTCGCCGCAATGGTCTGGGCCCAATAACTAAGCACATTGGAGAGCAGCCCCTGTTGTATTTTTTAATAATCGGGAAACCCCATCCTTTGAGGGGGATCACTTTTTAACCACTTTAGAATAGCAACTTTTATAAATTGTAGTATATTCATAGTCTCTAATGGCCGATCTTGAAACAGTACTTCGACTCGAGCACGAACTAGTTCCTCATTTTGATAAGAATTGGTATAAGCTTCAAAACGAGGACAAGGGAGAACAATGCGTCCAGGCTATGATCCAATACATGCAAACCGTTGGCTCGGTACAGGGGCGCATGGAATCTTTCAATTTCGCTAGTGAGGCAGAGCAGAGGGCCGAAGAGCGAAAGTATATCTTCTTTCTCAAACGATTCACCAAGGTTGGACGAAATGTCGTAAAGGCTAGCACCAAACTTGATGATCATCTTGAAACTCTCTACGTATTCAATATCACTGGTTATGAGGCTGCTTCAAATGCAGTTGCTCTGCAATCATCCGAACTTACTGCTGCAAACTGGACTAAGCTTGGGTCGCACTTTTTGGCGGATGCCGGTGACAACCAACGAAGGAAATTCAAGATACTTACAAACCCAGACCAGTTGCCTCAAAAGTGTGAGGCTGGCATCAAATGGTATGAATCCGCCCACAAAGCCGCTGACATGCTGCAGACAGTTGATACAGAAGGGGCAGCGACATTCTACAGTTTTTCAGGTGATGCCGCGCGAGAAATGTTCTGGCTAACACGCGAAGCTCGTTTTGGCGAGCGGGCATTCGATGATTATATGACCTCTGCGAGCTGGAACCACGTAAGAAATCATGGTCATTCAGTGCGCACCTATGAACATGCCGGCAAAATTGCGCGAGAAATGCTTGCCACGGCTGCCAGCGTTCAAGAGAGGCTAAAATGGGCTGATAGGGTCTATTCGTCTAATTCTGCCGTAGCTGATGATAGGGGCGTCGACATAGAGAGCCGTGTGCGGGCAAATGGCCACGCAGGCGATGGCGCACGTGTGCGATATGAATTAACCCAAGATAAAGGCTGGGCAGTTGATGCCCTTGGGCGATATAAATCCGTGCTTGATCATTATAAGAGTGCAGCACAAACACCCTCTTGGTTAAATAAGATTCCGGGCTATGTTTCTGTACTAGAAGCCAGAACTCAGGATATAGGGACCAAGTAAAATTAGAACTCTATAGGGTAACTACCAATCCAAGAGATTACAGAACTAAAAAATTATACAAACCAGCTATCTTTCTATTTTCTAACAACAAAACTTTATATACATTCCCTTGTATTGTAATCCCATGATCAAAGCAATCCTATTCGACCTTGACAATACTCTTATTGATTTTCTAAAGATGAAAAGAATGAGCTGCGAAGCGGCAATTGCAGCCATGAATGGCGCTGGCCTCGATGTTCCCCACAAGAAAGTATACAAGGAATTATTCAAATTGTATGGCCAATATGGGATGGAGGATAAGACCGTTTTCCAAAAATTATTGAAAAAGCTGACTGGGACTGTCGACTATAAGATTCTTGCATCGGGAATTGTCGCGTATAGATCTGTTCGAACAGGTTTTTTGGATCCATATCCTAATGTCGACCAAGTATTGCTTGAACTCAAGATGAAAGGCATCAAATTAGCGATTGTGACCGATGCGCCAAAACTAAAGGCATGGATTCGATTAGTGAATATGCGATTACAGAACTTCTTTGATGTTGTGGTGACTTTTGATGATTCAGGGCATTATAAGCCAAGCCCGATCCCTTTTCAGATAGCCATGAAAAAATTAGGAGTAAGGCCTTCAGAATGTGTAATGGTTGGCGATTGGCCCGAACGCGATATCTTGGGAGCATCTAAATTAGGAATAAAGACGGCGTTTGCGCAATATGGCAATGTGAAGAAGAGGGCAAAAGCAGACTATGTGCTTAAGAATGTGGGTGATTTAGTTAAGATAGTCAGTTAACCAAATAGTTGGCAACACCGCTTGGGTGGTTCCTTAAATCGTAATTATTTCTGGATTCCTTGTCAAGAAATGAGAAGAATAGGTTGACTGCTGGTCTCATTGTCTGCGTAAATTCCAAACGCTCAGCAAGATTGAAATCGCCAAATGATAATACTCTGCGATAGCGGGTTTCTGGTTTTTTTCCGGCCGCTAGTGCACGCAGCCTCTCTCTTTGCTCTTCTACTGAAAGAGGTTTAAGTTTGGATTGCGCTAGCATAGCCTTCTCCTCTTCCTGATATCGGTCAATGATCCTCTGACATTCCTTTTGGGCCTTATATTGGATATTGTTCAACAATGCAGTATAAATAGTGGTGCTTGGGCCCAGATATCTTTCCATCAGAAGTTTGCCCACCCCCGAAGTAAGTGCTGTGTACGTGTTATTGCGCACGGGATTATCTTCTGCCAAGTCTCTGAGATCTGAGCGAGGTCCATTTCTCCATGATCTGCGTTTATCGTGGGCTGACATGCACGCATCATCTTTGAAAGTATCCTCAATGCAAGGACTGCTCATAACAGACGCCAATTTTACTATGGCCTGTAGAGACATATCATCATCCCACAACAAACCATCGATGCACTGCGGCCGGACATCTAAATAATTGGTATTTTGCGCAACATATGGCTCTTCACGAAGCTTTCCTTCGAAGTGCTCTCCAAATTTAGCATCTGTTGGCTTCTTTGCGAAAATCTCAGGCATTTGATAGGGTGAATGATGAAAAGTGAACCAGATATATTCATTGTTAATAAGAAAACCAGTTCTATTCAGTTTATCAACCGGAGTGTGGTCCTTAGGGGGAAAATGATAAAAAGGTGTCGAACCCCTCTCCAAAATTGCATTTAGCATATTCTCACTACGCAATAGGAACAATATATAAAACTTTCTCTTTCCTAACAGAAGTACACACAGGCGCTAGCGAAACATATATAAATATCAGGGGCAAGAAATCACCTATCCGGCTCAAAAGAGGCATAAGGATAGCAAAGGAGGCTGATGTACGATGGAAGAAATGGAATTTTACGATGTGAAGTCAAAGAAGAAGTTCAAAGCTAAAGAATACAAGATCAGAGAAAAAGGCGGCAGATTCTTCGCGGTGACCAAGTCACAAAGCGGCCCGCATGAGTGCTGGAGAGTTGTCTCCAAGGAAACAGCAGCCAAAGCAAGTAAGTAACTTCGTTTCTTTTTTTTACTTTTTTTATTGGTTTTAATCAGGAAT
>CAZFPU010000198.1:0-3512 GCA_964521145.1 uncultured Methanosarcinales archaeon
TCTCAAGGCACGCCACACCTTGTATGAAAACAGTGTCAGGCGAGAAGATGCTACAATTTTTGCGCACAGATAGAAAAAGATAATAAAAAGTTCTCTTGCAAAAAATTTCCATATTCATTCTCAAGTGAAGATAAAAGTATAAAAACAAATAAAATGAGACCCGGATATGGCAACAGAAACCGAGCTTGTTTTGCGTCTTGTTCTTGCAGCGCTCATTGGAGGCTTAATTGGGCTTGAGCGAGAAATAGTGCATAGGCCCGCTGGCATTCGAACGCACATGCTCGTTTCCTTAGGAGCGTGCTTGCTTACAGTGATTACATTAGCTACCGCACCCGCAGAGATAGCCAGAACGATGGCGGGGATCGTAACAGGCATCGGATTTTTAGGAGCGGGAACGATCTTCAAATCAAAAAGTGATGTGCATGGACTCACCACAGCAGCATCGATCTGGGTCATGGCGGCAATTGGAGTTGCTATAGGTCTTGGGTATTATCTTATCACGCTCGTGGTCGCTGGACTTGCATTGTTCATTCTCTATATCAATCGCTTTGATTTCTTTAGGGATCTGTAACCACGCATCAAGAGCTACTTAAGGCAGAACCAAGGGGGAGCTCAGTGGGCGCCCAGTACGAGTTCGTGATCTCTTTTTCCTGACCTTTTGACCCCCACCCTCTCTGCGTTATACCAATACTCTTGTCTTTCATTTTCTTGCGTCGCTACCTTGAATTCTCCATTCGGGCCTTTACTCACAAGATTTCCTCGGAAAAACCCACCGAACGTCCGTTCAAAACCACTGTAAATGTCAGTGACAATATCTCCTGAACCGGACTCTCTTGTTGTTGCAATCTCGATATTGGTATCCCCATCGTGTTGTACCTCGACTGGGTCGCCTAGGCCAGGAACCACCCATCCTAGATCACGCTCTAAATATATTCGAAATTCGTCAGAAATTCCACCAAATTGAACTCCCTTTTCTTTTGGACCTGCCTGAACGCAGTTGTCCGTACATTTTTCCTGCCTAGGGCCAATACGCATAGGCTCCTGTGCGGGGCCTTTCTTCCCCGGGCCTGGTGACTTTGGAGCCGCTTTTGCGGGAAGTTTCGAATCACCCCAGATTTCGGCTGCGGCCTTTTCGCCTGTTATTTTTAGCGAACCTTTACTGGTCACTTCCATAGATTTCAAGGCACCTAATTTTGCAGAAGCCGCGGCTATTAGCTCGATAAGGTTTCCTTGCTTTTTGGGATCGCTCGAATCGCCAACTAAGATGGCTTTCCCATTTTCCATCTTGAATTCTGCTTTTAGAGAAGTACCGAGCTTGAGTATAGGGGCTTTGGGATCCCTAAATTTGATAGTATCCAAGGAAACGGAAGAAAAGTAATTGGTGGCCTTTGCCTTCACAAAGGTGTTAGCCTTAAATCGGGAATCTGCTTTTCCCAACAACAATAACTCATTTGCCTTTACATTTTTTAGTTCTTTTTCTTTTTTGATATACTCCTGCGCATCCTTGTCTGAAATTTTATTCAAAGCTTCTTCCATTTTTTGGATATCCTGAGGGGATTCTGATTTCATCTTGAGAAATGCCTCGATCTCGGGATTGGCCACCACAACTTCAACTAGCAAAAAAATTGACAAACATGCAATAATAATTAAACGTCTCATATTACCAATCATACCTCTGCGCGAAATTGTAATAATAGGGCTCATTTCTTAATTTTTCATTTTCGAATTTGAAGGAAAAAATGACCGTCTGCTCGTCAAGCTGAATCAATTCAAAAAAATAATCGTTATCATATGCCGATTTTGCCAAGAAGCCCATATGCAGTGCCAGCACCTCTGATTTCTGTTGGTCCATCACGTCCCCTACGATTGAATGAATGTGCTTGAAGTTTAAGGATACTGTCGCCACAAACGATCTTTGCTCGCTTGTTGTTGTTCCCTGTGTAATTTTAAGTGGGTACTCTAGATTAATTGTCACATCCTTCTCCCCAACAGAACTTTTTACAACAGGCTGCTCTAAGGCCTGCACGGCAATACCCAACCAGTCCATCGACTCAAAATTATCAATGCAATACTCTAGATTATCCTGGATATAGAAATTCAATTCCTGCTCTATATGCTCGAGTGAAGGCACTGAGGTTGCATTCCCTTCCAAATAATAAGGAATCGACAATGAAAGGTAATTCTCTGAAGGCTTTGGCTCGTTAAAGCCACCTTGCGAACCGAGGAATAGTAATCCCGATTCCGCCTGATCTTTAAGGCAGGTCTCGACGAAAGAGACAACGGGCTGCAGATCTGCCGCAAGAGAGGGTTGCTCCTCTTTAGCATTCATGAAGAAAAAGATCGAGCCTATCAATAGAACGCTCACGATCGCAATCACAATCGATACCTGGGACTTGGTTTGCATACTTGCCATTGCTACTATTTTGTATTTAATGTTTTTGATTTAAGCAAGGGAGACCCTAAACTTAAGCATTTTTAAGCTGAGGTATCGGCGTTTAGCATCTTCTCGCCTATCAATTGTTGCATTCAAGGTGTGGCGTGCCCGTAGGGCGCAACCCCCGCAACACACTCGCTTCTAGTGCCGCAAGGCTCGACCTGAGGATGCTAAACGCCTTATATTCAGGGTCTCCAAGCAGGTTGGTTAGGAATGGAAAGGTAGCATCCCAAAGGTCGATGCCAAAAAATTTAAATTGAAAGTAAAAACTGCATGGGCATGCAAGCTCCATTCAGATATGAAATGAATCTTGAAAGTTCTGGCCGCATCCCTTTTACCGGGGATCTTGCACTGCAAATCATCAAGGCGATATATTCTGAGGAAAAGGATCTATCGGCATACATAACCGATATCAGAGACGCGTACGGGGGAGTTTGGGGGCACATTGTCAAGAAAAATCTGAAGGGATTGGAAAGCAAACTGGAGTCTTTTGCCGATGAAGAGATCTCGCTGGTTATTAAAATGGGCAAAACATCTGCGAAATTGGCAAAAAAAGGATATGCAAAAGATGCAGAGAGTGTAGAATCAGACTGTTTTGACTTTGGGACCTTTAGCAGGGAGTATGATGGGGTTGTGCCGCAATTACAGATTTCAAGAAGGGATATAGTTAGTGAAAAACCAGAACACTACGATCCTAAGCGGGACTTGAAACTTAAGCTTGCAGGCTACTCCAAAGAAACCATAGAGGAGGCGCGCAATAAGATCATTGGTCTCGTAGCGGAGCACAGACAACAGGTGATGGATACTCATAACAAAGTGATTTACATAAAATTAGATGAGATCGACTGGTCGGTACGCACTGCCAATGTTTTAAAAAATGATAATATGGTGTACGTGGGCGATCTTCTTCAAAAAAACGAAAAATATCTTTTTGATCTGACCAATATGGGCAAAAAATCAGTCGATGAGGTAAAGGAAGTGCTAGCCAGGATGCATCTGAGATTAGGTATGAAGATCCTGGGATGGCCCCCCAATGATATCGAAGATCAGCGCATCACTCTAGAAGAATGGGAGCGAA
>CAZFPU010000199.1:0-3506 GCA_964521145.1 uncultured Methanosarcinales archaeon
AGATGCTCTGCAATGTGGCAGTGCATCATCCACTGGCCTGGGTTGCTTGCATCAAGAAGAATATCGACAGTGCTTCCGCTCGCAATAAGAAATGTATCTTTCCACACCAGATCTTCATTTTTCTTGCCATCCTCTTCAAGGACAAGGAATCGCTGGCCATGTAGGTGGATCATATGCTGCATCGGATGATCGGATTTCTTATCATTTACAAAGCGGATCTTTTTTACATCTCCTTTCTTGAATTGATAGGTAAGATCCATATTCCTCGCTTTTGACTTTTTATCCTCAAGAAACCAGGTGAGCATCCTGCTTGTCGTCATCGAATTCATGTTCATCATGGTATCTTCCCATTCGATGGGGCTTACGCTGTGCATATCTTTCATACCACCCATCATCGAGCCCATCATACCGTGATTCGTCTCAAGCCCTAAACGTATTTCTTCATCGACTGGCTTATCGAAATACTGCTGATATGATCGAATGTCGTTGCTTGCTTCGCCGCGTTCATCTGGCGCCGACTTGAAATTCTCATTGGATGAGGAAACAGCAATGCTTCCCATTTCATATTGGTCCCACATATTGATATTGCGGATTTTGTAAATTCCTGGACTACCAAACGTAACTTCAATACTATATCGCTCCGCAGGACCGATCACCACATGATCGCTCACTATCTCTTTTTCATATAATCCCAGATCGCTCCCAACGATCTTTAATTGCGTATTTTCAATGCTGAGATTGAATGGGCGGGTATTTGCAGCATTGGTGATATACAATCGAATGGTTTCTCCTTGTTTCACATTGAGCCGATAATCTGTCTGCCCATTAATGAGCATCGTGTTGCCAAATCTGCCCATCAAGGCAAAATTTGCATGATCTTTGCCATATCCTACATTCTTTCCATCTTCAAGTAAAATATCATCGATCATCAGGAGGGCTTCCTGCTGCACTGGATTTCTTGTATCAATGCTTGGCTCAACCAAAATATTGGCATACAATCCCATATCCTGTTGCCTATCTTCGCGCACATGCGGATGATACCAGAAAATTCCGGCGTCAGGAAAATACAGAGTATAGAGAAAACTCTCGCCAGGCTTTACCGGCTCTTGCGAAATGCCAGGAACGCCATCATCCTTGAAGTTGTGGCGCAGACCATGCCAGTGGATCGTTGTTGGCTCTGGCAGATTGTTTGTAAAATTGACGTATATTATAGAACCCTGCCTGACGCGCAGTGTAGGACCAGGCGTTTCTCCATTATACCCATAGAGATCTATCTTGTCCCCATTGATTGTTCTTGTTATGCTGCGCGCATCAAGCTGTATCGTCTCGCCGTTTGCGGGAGTTACAGTAGATGTTTTTCTTTCATCTGTTTGTTCTTGAGTTATTGGTTGGTTGATTTGCTGGTTGATTGGTACTTGCGTGCAGCCTGCGATCAGAGCAATAGCTAGGAGCAACGCAATGCATTGTATCACTGAAATCGGCTTCATTTGCTTTCGAACCAAACTTTCAATTATACGACATTTATCGTTCCTTTGACCATGCCCATGCTGCAGCTAAATCCATATGCTCCTTTTTCTTGGGGTGCGGTGAATTCGACAACGTTTTCACCTTTTTTGAGTCTTGTACTTACCCCTAGTTCGGGAGATATCAAAAACTCAGTACACCCTTGTGCTTTTGAGCCATCAATGAGCCATTTTACCGCTTGCCCGGCTGAGACAGAGAGTGTCGAGGGCATATATTGGGAACCGGTCACGCCCATGCGGATTACCTGCGCATCTGCTGACCCTTTATTTGCCGGGGCTTGTTGTTGTCCTATCGGTTCATCAGATGACATATTCTGGACTAATCCAAATCCTAAGCCTCCAATCAATATCGAAGCGACTAAAATAGTCATCAGTCGTTCTGTGCTTTTATACCATGGTTTTTTTGTCTCTTCCATTATTATTTTCCTCCAATGATTACAGTACTGAATTTAATATCCAATCCTCAATATCAAAAATTTTAGATATGATAGGCGATGAAGAGAGCAATACATCGACCCCCAGCAGCAGCATGATTCCCAAAACAATAAACATGACTGCAGTAATAAGCTGCGTACTTTGCACTTGCCATGTCCCAATAGTGATGAGTTTTCCTTGCATGATCTTCCATATTTTACCATTGCGCGGCAATTTGTCAATAAAAATCGAAACGAGTATCAGGGGCGTCAATAGACCCAAGGTATAAACCAATAGCAACAAACCTCCGCCGAATGCAGTTTGCGTATTGGCAGCCATGGTAAGCGCGAAACCCAATACCGGTCCAATACAGCCTGACCATGAAAGCGCGAACACAATGCCAAAAATAAATGTCCCAATCAAGGTCGTTGAAGGTTTTGCGCGAATGCTAAGACCAGGGATTCCTTTGCCAAGCAGGATAAGGATGCCGAACATGATGAAGAGGCTCCCTGACACCACTACAATACTTTTTTTGTGGGTGGCAATGAGTGCCCCTAGGCTTCCTGCAAGCATTCCAAATATCAGGAACACAATGCTTACTCCGATGCCAAAACTTATGGTCCGCAACACTGTGCTTGTTTTACTCGGTTGCGCTGAAAATGAAAGATATGCTGGAAGCACGGGAAGGGTGCAAGGTGCCAAAAAGGTCAACATGCCCGCAATGAACATAACTAAAATCAATAGGATCATTTTTTCTTTTGGTATACTTGGATCATTGTCTCATTACTTGTATCTACTAGTTCTTTTCGAAACGACTTATTTTCATGCATGACGCCAGTTTAGCTTTGAGTACTCTTTGTCACTATGAAATCTTACAACAAATTTAAATACCTTAATGTTACGATAGATGAAACAATATATAAATAGTCTTGTAACAATGGACCTTGACCAACTGACAACGTTTCAAAATGAGTAACATCCAGACAAAATTGCTTAGGAACATCAGTTTTGCCATCCTAACCCTGTTGCTTATTGCATTGTCGGCAATCGCCTTCATGACGTACCGCTCCGATATATTGATTTTTGGACAAAATCTTTCTTTTGCAGTGCAGCACCATACTGCAATCATGGCCGGTCTATTGATTATTTCAATACTTTTTGGGTTTGCAACGTCGCAAATATTCTATGCTGAACTACAGCGAAAGAAAAAGGTATCTCAGAGCATCCTAGGAGTGGTCTTGCTTTTTTTGAGCAGGGAAGAGCGAGAGATCGTGAATTTTTTAGTGGAAAACAAGGGGATCACTACGCAGGCAGAGATTGCAAGACTTCCCCATATGAACCGCGTGAAAGCGCATCGATCTTTGCAAAAAATGAGCCAGAAGCAGATCATTGAACTTATTGCCCATGGCAAGATAAGAAAAGTCCATCTGAAGGAGAATATTTTACAGCTTTTAATGGATGATAGGTAACGATAAGAAATAAAATTTTTCAGCTACTCAAGAATCGCTTCCTTTCTTGCTTTCTCTAGCTTATCAACAAACATGCACGTCTTGCATTTGTCTTTAGAAG
>CAZFPU010000200.1:0-3501 GCA_964521145.1 uncultured Methanosarcinales archaeon
TGAGATGATCCCGGGGTTTTCCAGCTTGCAATTGCCAAAGGAGATGCTTGACGTGCAGGAAGGGAAATTGGATCATTGGAAAATTGCAATGCAGAGCATGACCCAGTATGAGCTTGAGAATCCAGATATGATGGATGCTTCTAGGATAGGAAGGATCAGCAAAGGTGCTGGCGTCGACGAAGCGACGATCCGTGAGCTTATCAAGCAATATAGGCAAAGCAAGAAGATGGTCAAGATGTTCAAAGGAAATAAAGGAGACATGTCAAAAATGATGAAGAAATTTGGCGGGCAGATGCCTGCTGGTTTCAAGATGTGAAATGGCTTGCTTGTAAATCTCCTTACTACTTCTTATATACTAAATAGGCAATACGTATATACTCTAATCCATCTTCTGATTTCCGAGTAGGGAAACGAATGATCCAGTAATCAAGAAAACTGGAAAGGATAGCGGATCCATTTAATTTATTACTTGAAAGTAGTAAAAATAGGAAGATTTATAAATAGCAAAAAGCAAGGATATGCAGGTAGATCTATGCCTCAATCACTAGAACAAGTAGTCAAACAGCTGAAAGTACCAAGAGAGTTCTCCCAGATAGAGCAATTTCCGCATCCTGATCGCAGCGCAAGGCCGATCTATTCCCAAAGCGAATGGCAGGAGCTCTATTCCCGATTTGAAGCTATTTTTAGCGAGAGTGGCTCTCCTCGAAATACAAGGACATGGACGTTAGAAGGAGCACTACTTATGCACTACGCCCTCGAAAAAGTAGCCCCTGATCTTGATTCTTACATGTTTAACGTGCTGCTCGGAACGGATGCAGGTTCAATCCCAGCGAAAAGGGCTGCCTTAGCCATAGCGAGCGAAAGCGCCTATCCAAGCGATAAGGAACTTATCCAGTACTTAGTTCGGTTAGAAGCGAAATTTCTCGAAGCGTCAGCCAGCGACTCATCGATACTTGCCAGGCCACGTGATAGAGAGCAAGCAAGGCTCTTTCTTGCAGAGCAAGGGATTGGGCCGAATGAAGATACACTCAAGCAATTTCTCGATGAAAAAGGCTTTTGGGCCGTGCAGAATAAGATTGATCTTGCCTTCAAACCAGATGGAATGGACGACACAGCACTCATAGGAAAAATCGAATTGTTCATGGGAACTATCCCCCCCGTGGCTGCTTATCTGGAATCAAAAAAAGAAGCCCGAAGGTATCA
The DNA here is from genome assembly GCA_964521145.1 of uncultured Methanosarcinales archaeon. GTDB lineage: Archaea > Nanobdellota > Nanobdellia > Woesearchaeales > GW2011-AR4 > BS150m-G66. The sequence continues at coordinate 1,204 of CAZFPU010000200.1, forward strand.
ATTACAGCATGCCCTGCCTGCACTTTCCTTGGATCTCTATATGGAAAGGGACACCTCGTTCCTAAACAATCTACCAGACTTGAAAGTAGGTGAAAGAAAACATTTCTTTTCCCAAAGCAACATACAAAGGCATATGGAGGAGAATTCAGAGATCTTCACCGATGGAGAGGCGTTACGACTCAATCAGCTCATCGATTTTTGCTATACGAGACTGACTCCAAATGCATCACGCAAGGTTTCCAGAAGCCTAGCTTCATATTTCAGAAGCAAGGAGAATGAGGATGTTGCTCTTGGTATAGAGAGCTATATCGCTCTCAAGTATTCCAAGGTTCAGACAACTGAACCCGCGGTGCAATTGCAAAAAGTGAATAAGCAAGGGCTTGCGCAGGCACGCCAACAATTCGAAAATCTCATTTTCAAGCAATTTGTTAAGCAATACGAAGTCAAGTATCAAGAACCTGAGCTTGGAAAAGCCGACGATGCATCAAGGCAAAGGCAAAAGGAATACCAATCATACAAAAAAGTGGAATTGGATGCAGAAGAGGCCTTGAATTGGGTCAAGACGACCCTAGGGGACGACAAGATGGGACAAGAATATGTTGACCATTCCCTCGAGCAGATCAAAGGGGCCACTCAAACCATATTTAAGTACATCGCAAACAGAAATCTTGCCGCAAAGAAGCACAAGGAGTCAAGCGCATATATCACGCTAGTACCTAAAAGTACTGTGATTGGCGAGCAAGAGTTGGACATGCTGCAAACCATGTATCTTCGATTTGCAGAGAATGCCGGTTTTAAGGTAGAACTAATTGATCATGACGAGAGGCAACGTACCTTTAAGGTCATTGGAGAGAACGCATTTGGAATTTTCCAGGGAGAGCATGGCTCACACCGCTTCTCGTACCAAAGAAAGGACAGTACTAGTACTACCGAGAGCAGGCACATGCGAAATATACTAGCGTATGTTTACCCAGAAATCGAGCGGCCAACAATCAACTTGGATGATCTCGAATATACGCAGAGAGCCACCAGATCAGGAGGACCAGGCGGACAACACGTGAACACCACAGATTCTGCAATCCAGATCAGTACAGCTTACGACGGAGAGCAATTCTACGTAAAATGCAGCCAGCATAGGTCGCAGCACGATAATCGAAGAGAGGCGCGAAAGATGATATTATCCCGAATACAGCAGTATGTCGATAGGAAAGCCGACAACGAGAAGCCGATCCAAGATGTCGAAAGGCGAGTGCGTATCTATAGACTTGTAGATCCGCAGAAAATCGACCAGAAGAACACGAATACCTATACTACACGCATAGACGATTTTTTCAGGGGGAACTTTGAAACGGTTCGGCCATTCATTTACGGGCATCTTGGCATAAAGTTCTAGAATCAATTTGGCAAGTAGATTGGAAAAGAAGCAATGTCGACTCAGGCTGCTTTGCGGGGCATACCCTTGACGTACTGCAAGAACGCCTGGATCAAATCATCGGAATCTTCCCTGCAGTATCCCCTAGATCCACGTCGTTGCAGTTCTTCAGATGCAGCCAAGAGTACACTGACATCCCTTGTCAATCTCCTTTCAAGTTTGGCCTTTTCAGTCCCATTCTTGAGCGACTCGATAAAATCATAAGAAGCAGCATACGTAAGCACATCTGCTGCGGTGCAAATATTGCCCTCGCTTAAGGGAATTCCTGGATGAATCTGACGGTAATAATGGCTTTTTATAACGTCCACTAAATTCCTTGACTGTGCAAACCAGCCCGGGCTTGCGTCACTCTCCCCACTTAGATACAAATAAAGGGTATGTGCGTCCCGCTGTGGATTTTTGGTTTTGTCGTGCGCTAGTTGTACAGTCGTCCCAAGATCTTCAAGCAGCTGGGATGAAAGCGGAAGATAGGGCCCTATAGCGCCGGTTTTTGTTGCCACGAGAGGTATCATGTTTTTCTCCTATAAAAATCATTTGCTATATCAAGAGATGGAGTAACCACAAAGGGTATTTAATTATTGCTATTAAGAAGTAGTGATAAAATAAACCCAGCGAATATATTGGCCTAAAATCGGCCGAACCAAAACATTTAAATAACGATTTTAACGATGCATACCAAAAAGAGGTAATGATTATGCCCGACTCCGACAATAACGATATCTATGACATCATGCCGCACAGAGACATTGCGGAGCTTAAAAAGCAACTTAAGGAACTAAAAGAAACCAAGACCGAGTCTCCAGAACTTACAAAATCCATGAATTCTCTTACCCAGACCATGGACTCCATGCTGCACCTCTTTACCG
>CAZFPU010000201.1:0-3456 GCA_964521145.1 uncultured Methanosarcinales archaeon
TCATTAAAATACGAGTTGATAAGCGCTCTCGAAACAGGTATCCGTTCCTTCGAAGAAAAGCTGCGCGCTGAGAAAAAAATCGGAGTCCAGGAAACGCTTACCTATGCGATATACGATCATACTACTAAAAAGATAATCAGCGCTTCAAAAGATCATGCCATGCCAAGGCAGGCAGCGAGCAAGGTAAAAGTGCTGGTAGCGCTTGCGTATTTCCATCAGCTGAAAAACGAAAAAATAACCTATCGATCAGACAAAGAAAAGCAATTTGCAACGCGGCAGCTCGAGCTCATGATACAAAAGAGCAACAACGAGGCTACGAACTGGGTAATTGGTAAGGTAGGAGGTGCAATTGGTGTGAACTCAATTCTAAAAACGCATTACGGATCTATTTTCTCCAATGGAAAAATTGTTGAGGATATTCCCAAGGGTGGAAGAACCTACAAGAACACAATGTCGGCAGATGATTGCATTCGATTTTTGGTGGCACTCGATAACAATCAGCTTCCTTACTCAAAAGAAATCCGTCGATTGATGTCCTTGCCAAAAAGAAACAGGCTTTATTCTGGCGCACATCAGATTCCTTCCGGGACCGCAATATACAGCAAATCAGGAAGCACGAATGGTAACATTTCAGATATGGGAACGCTTAGTGCTCGGGGCACCAATGGGCAGGAATACCGATATTCAATAGTAGCGATGTTCCAGCGAGATCACACCATGCCAGACTATCGCTCATTCATGAGGACAAGAGGAAATTATATCAGGGAAATATCGAATATCGCTTATTCTACAATTGCTGATACTCTCTATCCGCTCAGAAAAATGGCCGCGAAACAAAAGTAAAGTAGTCTGTATCCTTTTACAATAGGCGTTTCTTGAATAAACAAGCGGCTCAATATGCATTTCAAAGTCCCAGTGGCTTTTTTACCTAAAAGAACCTTTTTATATCATCAAAATCTCCAGATCGTATGTCAAAAAAGAATGCACAACTCCTCTTCCCTCACGAGTCCATGCGAGAGACGCAAGAGGATATGATCGAGGCAGTGCAAAGGGCACTAGAAGAGAAAAAAGGCCTAGTGGTCCATGCACCAACTGGCATTGGAAAGACGGTTTCTGCGCTCGCTCCGGCGTTAAGCTTTGCTCTCAAAAAAAACCTTACTGTTTTTTTTCTCACATCAAGGCAAACCCAGCATAAGATCGCAATAGACACCCTGCAAAAAATAAAGAAAAAGCATGGGAATACCTTTTCAGTTGTCGATCTGATTGGAAAAAGGTCTATGTGTCTTCAGGACCTATCATTTCTGCAAAGCGCTGACTTTTTAGACCAATGCAAGAAGTTGCGAGAGAAAAATCTCTGCGAAAATTATACCAATACAAGGAAAAAAACGATGCAATTGACCGTTTTGGCTGAGCATGCTGTCTCTGAATTGAAAAGCATGGGACCGCAGCATGTCAATGATCTCATAAACTATTGTGAAAAGCCAAAATTATGCCCTTACGAATTATCTGCGTTCATGGTTAAAGATGCGCAGGTTGTTATCGCCGATTACAATATGATATTTCATCCAAGCGTTCGCGATAGCTTATTCTCAAGAGCTTCCAAAAAATTATCCGATTGCATCATTGTCGTTGATGAGGGGCACAACCTCCCGGCCAGATGCAGAGAGTTGCTAACCTCAAAATTATCCTTTTTCATGCTTGATAGGGCACTGCAGGAAGCAAATAAATTCGAGTTCTTTTCATTGCTTGCAAAATTACAGCAATTGAAATCAGCCATGCAGTATTTGGGAAAGGATCTTAATTTCAATAAGGAAGAGAAGCTGCTTCGAAAGTACGAGTTCATTGATTCTATCGAAAAATATGATCAATTGATAGAAGATTGCAAGAAAATCGGAGAGGACATCAAGGAAAAGCAAAAGCAAAGCTTTGTGCACAGCATTGGAGAATTTTTGGAGCACTGGATGGGCTCAGATAAAGAGTATGCGCGAATCCTGCAAAAAGATGAGAAGGGAAATCTCAGTTTGCATTACAAATGTCTCGATCCATCGCTTTTGACAAGAGCGGTTATAGACCAAGCGTATGCAACGATTGTGATGTCAGGAACTTTATTGCCTACCTTTATGTATAAGGATCTTCTTGGGTTTTCGCAGTGCGAGGAGCTTACTTTGGAGAATCCATTCCCCCCCGAGAATAGATTATGCCTGATAGTTCCTGAAACAACGACCAAATTTTCTCGTCGAGGTGAAGAAGAATACAAGTATATAGCAGCATCGTGCAATCGAATCATTGAGAATATTCCTGGCAATGTCACTTTGTTTTTTCCCAGCTATTTGCTGCGCGATAAGGTGTATAAATATCTGTATTCGATGTGCAAAAGAAAGATGCTCATTGAAAAGCAGCAAATGAACAAAAATGAGCGCGAGGAATTGATAGAGGAATTCAAGGCGCATAAGGATGGGGGGGCAGTCTTACTTGGAGTATCCTCTGGCAGTTTTGGAGAGGGAATTGATCTGCCCGGAGATCTATTGAAAGGGGTTGTGGTTGTTGGCCTGCCACTGGAGAAGCCCGATTTAGAGACGACTGAACTCATTGATTTTTATGAGGACAAATATGGAAAAGGCATGGATTATGGCTATATTTTCCCTGCATTCACCAAGTGCTTGCAGAATGCGGGGCGTTGTATTCGAAGCGAGATCGATAGAGGAGTCATCGTGTTTTTAGACGAGAGATTCGCATGGTCAAATTACATGAGATGCTTTCCTAAGGATATGGAGATCAAGATAAGCAAGATGTATGAAGAAAGGATAAAAGAATTTTTTAAGAAAGAAAAATGATTATTGGGCTGGAGCTGCTTCTGCAGATGGTCTTGGATAGAAAACATTCGGACTCCTGTCCTGAGCGCCTGGATATTGCTCTTTCATGATATCAGCAGGATCCTTGTATGCTTCTATAATCTTTAGGAAGTTCTTTTCGGCATCAGATGCCATTCTTCGCTTGATTAGTCCAGTAAGGCTGCTATCCACGAGTTGGTTTAAGCCTGGAACATATGAAGCTGCCTTTGCCATGAGCAACCCAAATATCGAGAGATAGTCTCCGGTTCCTGAAGCATAGCTCCACCAGCCAGGCAGATCAGAGACTGTTTTGCCTATAGTGGATATGGTCTTTATGCCAAGACCGGTAACGGGATTGTGAAAGAAGTATGCATCTCCTAAATTGCCAAGGATATCAAATCCCTTCTCAATTGTTCTGCCAACTGGTCTTTGAAGGTATGGCTGATACTTTTGCATCGATTCATCAACCGCTTTCTGCAATGCCGAATCGTATTTTTTATCATCTGCCTTGAAATAATCTGAGAGATTACCTCTCTTTTTCATGTAATCCACAAACGCTGTTTTGTCTTCGGATATAGGCGTGCCTATCAGACGCTGTGCCCATGGCCGAAGCAGTTCTTCTAGT
>CAZFPU010000202.1:0-3453 GCA_964521145.1 uncultured Methanosarcinales archaeon
GCTGTTGGTTTTTTCTGTATACTCAGAAGTGGTTAATTCTTATCGGAGATACTGAGCTATTGGAGGACAAATAAATGGCAAAGGCGGCTATCGTCGCTACGCTCCTCGTCGGCCACCCATTGAGGTGCGAAGGAAATCGAGGATTTCTGGCGTGCCAAAATACCGCGCATTTTTAGCACATGCCAGTATAAAATCATAATTTGAGTCGCGCATAGACCCCCTGTATGCTAGCAACTCACTAGCCCAGCCCCCAACCGACCAGCGCCACATAAGCTGATCTAAGAAAAAATCATTACGCCTTCATTAATTTCAAAATCTCTTCTTTCTTCTCATTCATCAATTTCTCAGAAACAGCTTCCAGATTCAATCGAAGCAAGGGCTCGGTATTTGAAGGGCGAACATTGAACCACCAATCGCCCATATCGATGCTTATACCATCCATCTCCTCTATTTTTTTTGCTTTTTCCTCATAGATCTTCTTTATTTCCTGCATTTTGGCAGCTTTATCTGTTACGGTGGCATTGGTCTCTTCAATAGTGTGATATTTTCTGAATTCATCGAGCAACTGCGATAATCTCTTTCCAGAATCTGATATTATTTGGGCAATAATAATAGAGGTGACAAGGCCGGAATCAGCATTATAATTATCCTTGTAATAGTAATGCGCTGAATGCTCGCAGCCAAATAACGCCTTATGCTTTCTCATCGTGTCTTTGATGAAAGAGTGACCAACGCGCTCTTTTATTGGAACGCCGCCAAGAGAAAGAATGGTTTCTGGAACAATACGCCCAACCACTACATTGTAGATGATAGCGCCTTTTCCTGCATTATCCACTGCACTTCCGTTGGCTTTTTTAGTGTTGGAAACTGAGTTATTGTGCCTTCCTAATAATTTCTTGACTATAAGAGCAGAGATCAATGAGCTATTGCATACATTCCCTTTCTCATCGACAAAAAATATCCTATCGGCATCCCCATCGAACGCCATCCCAAAATCGCATTTTTCATTGACAACAGTTTTTTGCAGCTGCCTTAGATTCTCGTATTTGGATGGGTCTGCTGGATGGTTAGGGAAAGTGCCATCAAGCTCGAAGTAAAGCGGGATTATTGTTATTGGCAGTTTATCATAGACCAAAGGGACCATTTTTCCTGCCATGCCATTGCCCGCATCAGCAGCAATTTTCAATTTTTTTAGTCCAGAAGGATCAACAAAATTCCTGATGTGCTCTCCAAACTCCTTTGCGACATCCTTGTTAGTTATGCTGCCTTGTCTCTTTGAGACCTGCTTGTATTTGTCCTTTGCTACGATCTGCTTTATCTGGCCAAGGCCAGTATCGAAATTGATAGGCAAGGCCCCTGCCTTGCAGAATTTGATGCCATTGTATTCTTTGGGATTATGAGAAGCGGTGAACATGACCCCTGGTTTATTCAGATAGCCGGCCGCAAAATAGAGGCAATCAGTGCTTACCGTGCCGATATGGATGACCTTGCACCCCATCTCAACGGCACCTTTCATGAATGCGTGCGATAGAGCGGGAGCTGAGACGCGCATGTCATGGCCCACAAGGAGTTCCTTGCATTGCAGGAACGTCACGACAGCTTTTCCAATACGTTGTACCATCTCTTCTTTTAGTGTGTCGCCATAAATACCCCGTACATCGTAGGCCTTGAAGATTTCATCGAGCATGGTTTTTTTAGGTAGAAGATGTTTATATGTTTTTGGATTTGTTAGGCTTTGCGCATTAATTTAAATTAAACACAAAATATTGTATTATAAATAAATGGGCAGTACAAGATAGGGGGCTAGGTGTTTAGTTAATGTGCAAAACCGATTTGTTAGATTTTTTATAAAATCATATGCAGATCGCTTCTTTTTTAGAAAACAAGAACGTACGCCATGATGAACTATCTTTTTAATGAGACAGAGAAACATACATCTAAATTGTAGGATTAGCGTCTAAAGCGCGATTTGCCTGAATGAGGCTTAAAACTTCTCGAGCGCCCTCTTTGTTGATTCTTTGGCAAGGGCTTTGCTGCCAAACCTGCCGCGTTCTGCGCATGATCTGAATGATAGAGTGAAGGCATAACTTCTATCTTTAATCTGATCAATCGCTCAATATCGCGAAGAAAATCCCTCTCATCAGCCGCGCAAAAAGAATACGCGGTCCCCTCTGCCCCTGCCCGCGCCGTCCTGCCAATTCGGTGAACATAGCTTTCAGGCTCATTAGGAAGCTCAAAATTGATAACATGGGAAATGTCATCGATATCGATCCCGCGCGCGGCAATATCTGTTGCGATGAGCACTTTAGTTCTGCCTAATTTAAAATTTGAAAGAGCGTGTATTCGAGCACCTTGCGACTTGTTGCCATGGATTGCATCGGTTTTGACATTATGAGCGCTTAGATAGGATGCGACTTTATTTGCGCGGTGCTTTGTGCGAGTAAAGACGAGGACACGGGTAAGGTGCTTTTGCAAGAGAAGCTCTAAGAGCAGTTTTTCCTTAGCAGCCGAGTCAACAAAAAAGACACATTGTTTGATGCGTTCGACAGTGGTCGCTTGCGGGGCAACCTCAACACGAACTGGATTTCTGAGCAGCTGATTGGCAAGCGAGCTAACCTGCGAGGGCATCGTCGCAGAGAAAAAAAGTGATTGTCGCTTGTGCGGTAATTTCGCGATGATTCTTTTGATATCATGAATGAAACCCATATCGAGCATTCGATCAGCTTCATCCAGAACAAAGAACTCAATATCTTTTAGACTCACCCTGCCCTGATTCATTAGATCAAGAAGCCGCCCAGGTGTTGCCACAACAATATCAACACCCCGAGATAGAGAGGCAACTTGCGGGCCTTGGCCAACACCACCGAAAATGACCGTATGCTTAAATTTAAGAAACTTGCCATATACAGCAAAACTTTCACCGATCTGCGCGGCAAGTTCTCGAGTGGGCGCAAGCACTAGCGTACGAAGCACCCGCGGATATTTTTCAGTCATTCTCTGAAGGATAGGCAGAACAAACGCTGCAGTTTTGCCAGTCCCTGTCTGAGCAATGCCTATAAGATCCCTGCCTGCTAAAAGGTCAGGAATAGACTTCAATTGAATAGGAGTAGGGGTAGTATATCCTTCTTGAACAAGCGCCCTTTGAAGCGCTTCGATGAGTTTGAGTTGTTGAAACGTCATGTAGCTGCTGTAATTATTTGATAGAACCAGTTTGTGTTATTAAAAGCATTGATTATTTCCCTAGTGCTATTTTTTCATCGCCTATTGACATATGATAAGAAAAATTGCGTGATTCTACAGGTGAATTTTAACTACCCAATATCTGCTCCCATGAAATTCGTTTTGGTTTGCTATTGGCAATCATTAGAAAAAGTACCAATGGATCTAATTTCAATGAACTATTTTAATTGGAGACAATACACCACGAATTTCATTGAAAACGTTTTCATGGAA
>CAZFPU010000203.1:0-3448 GCA_964521145.1 uncultured Methanosarcinales archaeon
GACAAAATTAGATGTGCTCTCTGGTCTGAAAAAAATAAAGATATGCATTGGCTATGAATATCAGAAAAAGAATATTACTGAGTTTCCTCTTGATCTTGATGTCTTGAATAATTGCAAACCTATCTATGAAGAGATGGATGGATGGCAGCAAGATATAACTAAAGCTAAGAAATTTGATGATTTGCCAAAGAATACCAAGAATTATGTGAGAAGGATTGAAGAATTGCTTAAAGTGCCTGTTGCTATTCTATCCGTAGGGCCCGATAGGGAACAGACGCTGCTTCTTAAAAAAGAGTTACTGTTTTAGAATGGTTCTTGTTCAAAAAAGAGCACTCTAATTGGTATCTTTTCTTACTAGCCCATACCCTCTGCAGAAGTTCATGCCATTATAATATTGATATCGGTAACCAACGATTGCTTCCACTCTGCCAAGACCCCTAAAATGCTCAGCAAAATCCTCTTTCATCCTCTTTTGACATTCCCCTCCAGATCGGCCCTGAGCAAAATTCGATAAAGAGACAACATGATACTTACCTAAAGATGATTTCGCATCCAAGATATATTGTGAGACGGTCTTATTAAGAATGATCGGGATATCAGGAGCTTGCGCGAACGCATTTCCAGAAATAGACACACTAAGAGTGAGCGCACAGAGCGAGGCATGGAGTTTCAAGTTTCTTGAATCCATCATGGTAATCTTACTTATATCCTCTCAATCGTAATCTTACCCTTCTCTGCCTTGATAACGACCTCATGCGAATCATCAAGCTGTGCCATTGCGGTGACTATCTTGGGAAGCAGTATCCTGTCTCCTCGGATGTCGACATTGCTTATTATTTCCTGCATCGCATTGTTTGTTTTGATGTCAAGATCAGAGAACAGCTTATCGGTTGCCTTTGATTGCCCTTTGCTCTTGAATTCTTTTGCCTGCTCGAATAAAAATGATGCGATCTTATCGGCAACATCTATTTTTGTCACGGCAGTTATTCCCTGAAGGCCAGGGCTTACATTCGCTTCAATCACTTCAGGCCCTTTGGCCGACTCCAAAATATCGACAGCGCAGATATCAGCCCCTATGCTTTTTGCAGTCTTTATGGCTATTTTTTTGGTGAAGTCATCCAATACTACCGATTCTCCGGTCGCGCCGGCATGGATGTTTGCTCGCTTCTCTCCCATGATCGCTTTTCGTTTCATGCCAGCGACCACTTTATCACCGATCACAAAAGCCCTGATGTCAGAGCCATCGGTCTCCACGTATTCCTGGATCAAAAAAGGCATGCGTAGTGTCTCCATCGCATCAAGAACTGAAGATGCAGAAGCAAATGAATCAGCAAACATTACTCCCTTGCCTTGTGTTCCTTGCGGAAATTTCAAGACTATTGGATAGGGTATCTGCCCCAATATCTTTTTTGCGGCTTCGATTCCCGAGACGACATACGTGTCGGGCATGGGAACCTTGTTGTATTGCATCGCAAGATGCGTTAAGAGCTTATCATGGCCTAAGGTGTAAGCATTTGGCTTGAGTGGCATGTACATCGTGTCATAGAATGCGGTAGTTATCGATCGAAGCAGCGGCCCATAACGAAACGATCCTTTGGCATACATGCAGTCATACTTTGGCAGCTCCTGCCCGTTGTTTAGGATCCGTAGCTCTTTGCCATTCACCATCACTTCCATGCTCCGTAGTTGGATATTATCCACTGAAGTGAAGTATTTCTTCATGGCCTCAAGGGTCATGAGGCTGCTTTTGCTTCCTAAAGAGACGAGTGCTGCTTTCATTTTTGGGTTAGTTTATTATTGAATGGTTTTTGTTTTTTTGTTATTTATTTTTTAATTATTAATTGATATCAGTTGATGGGATTAGTTATCGAATGATCCTATTGGTTGCCGTTATTGGGTTTTGTTTATTGAGCCCTTATTGCTCGTGGTTTATTTCCATAAGCGAAGTTATTTTGCCCACACCAATACGTGCGGGTTCTTATTGATGATATCTTAGTGCAATGGTAAATTCGCTTTCCACTTCACTTTATTTCATCGAAGGATCGACTAAAAAATTATTCTCCAAAATGTTCACTCCTAAAAGGACTTTGTAGTTCATGTGTGATCTATCGGCTACTGTAAACTCAGTTTTTATTTTGCGGCCGGCGAGCTCCAGCTCGACTTCTATTATCGGGCGCATGATGCTGCCATGGGCGTTTCTTACAATTTTTGATTTTATTATGGGGCCTAGGTTTAATTCTTTTACCAGATTAGAATCAATGGAACTTTTTGTCGCTCCCGTATCCACTTTGGCCTTTATTTTTTTTGAGTGGCCATTGGAGATTATCTCTATTGGTGCAGTAAGTCCGATAATGATCTTTGATTTTGCTGAAGGCATGAGACGAAAAGAGTTAGGGTTTTTATAAGGTTTTCCTAAGAGAATTCAATAATCTTACCACACAAGAATAACACTAAACATCTTCAAACAATTTCGCAACCTTTTCTCTCCCCAAGGTCAAAATAAATGGCGCCAATTTAGGACCCCTTTCTTTATTTAACAGAACAGCGTACGCTGCCTTGAAAAAATCGGTATTTTTTATCCCTAAGGTTGTGCACAGCGTATAAAATTCATTGAAGAGCTCATCTTGAGTCCATTCCTTTTCCTTTAATTTCTTGGCCAATGCGTGCAAAGCCTCTTTCTCCTTTGGTCCAATGTTCAAATTCTTTGGAACCTGTTCTTGTACCACGAACTTGACATCTTCTGGAGCGTACTTTGTAAGCCAGTTTCGAGCCAAGGCCATCTTTTTTTCCAATCGTTCTTCATCATAAGGCGTCAATTGTTTTGAATGGAGCCAGCCATGCTCATGTAAGACATCAACTATTTCTCTGAGTTTCTTATTGGGAAATGTCTGTACGATAACGACAGCCAGATTATAACTTAGCTGCATTGGCATGCTTGTTGGGATTGCATGCACTTGTGAATATTTGTAGATTGCAGTAAGCTGATGGTCTCTTTTTTCCTTAGACTCAGCATCAAAATATGCCCGCTGTGATGCATCATACCTATCAGCGAGCAAAAAGAATTTGTTCGAATGCAGATCAAAATTGATCGCAGTCTGCGGTTTATAGGATGCTATCATGAATCGTAGTAATTCGGGCTCTGCAAAATAAAGCCAGTCGCTTAGTGAGATCGTGTTTCCTTTGCTTCCTGAGATCTTCGCACCATCGATCTGGATGAATTCAGTTGGCATTTGCAGAGGGGGTTCCTTATTAAAGACAGCCCGAACGATCCTCTGCCCGGTATCAACGCTGCCCCCAGAAGAAAAGTGATCCTTGCCTCCGCTTTCAAAAGTTACGCCATGGATAAACCAGGTTGCAGGCCAGTGCACCCTCCAGGTTAGCTTGACCGCTCCCTTGGTTGGCTTCACAGTTCCCTTATGGCCGCAGGCTTTTGCATATTCCCTATCTT
>CAZFPU010000204.1:0-1443 GCA_964521145.1 uncultured Methanosarcinales archaeon
TTTTTTTTCCTGTTTTGGCTCGATTATCCTTGATTCTGGTTTTGGCGTCTGTTTTGGCAGGGGATCTTTAATCGGAGCTTTTGGCTGGATGTAAACCGGCTGTTTTCTCTCAGCACGATCACGCTCAATGTTGAGATGGGTTGACTCATCATAGATGACTTCGTGCAGGCTTTCCTTGGTCACGCTCGCGCTGATTTTTCGCGCTAACTGCTTAGCAAGTTCTTTTGTCAAATGTTCTGCTATCTGCAATGAAGATACGGCATCCCCTCGACGAGTATACACTAAGGCGAATGTCTTTTCCCCTCGCTGCTCAACCACAAGCCGTTTTCCGAGCTTGTTTCCCAGGGTTCGATAAACAACGTCAAAATCAAGCAGGATCTTGTTCAAATTATCGCCCTGGCTAAATGAGATGTTCCATGCTGTTTCATAATCGCCCTGCGCTATTCGCGTTGCTTCTCCTAAATCCAGGGGACCAATGATTGAATTATGCTTTGTGATCACATCGGTAATGGCATCGTCGCTGCCGGTCCGATCATATATAATGCCAAAACGACGATCACCTTTCTTTTTCACGACTTTTATGCTGCCTGCATCTATTCCGAGCTGCCTCTTGAGCTCCTCGCGATTGAGCATTATCTGCTCCTTTTGATCCTCAAAATCCTGACTATTGAGCCAGCCCCCATACAGAACATCGACCTCTCCTTTTGTTTGGGCATAAGCAAGTGATGGGACAAATGGAAGAGCAGCAGCTCCTCCTAAAAGCGATCTTCTGCTTAGTTCAACACGTAGGATTCCATCTAATGAACTTGATTCACCCATAGGCGCATTCCATCCGCATGCATTTATAAATCTTTGGGTTATATACTACTTAATAGTAAAAACACATTGCATACTGTTTGATACACACCTTTTCGCCAAAAAAATAAAATGAATTGAAAAGAACATACAATTTCTCGACGCCTAGAGTTATTCTGATACCCCTTTTGAGTACTCAATTATCTAGCCTGTAGAAACCTTTATAAAGCCACCTATATTCTCTAACCTATAGTCCAAAAAGAGATTGTTAGTAACTTTAATTGTTATTTGGGGGGAAGGTTACATGGAGAACAAGGAAATATTCAATGTATTTTTTCGCGAAAAGCCGGCTATGATGCTGGTGCATCTGTTAAACAATAAAAACGAAGTCTATGCTTCTTCACTCGCAAAGCACGTTGACTGCACGTATTCTCACGTGGTAAAGATCTTGCAGGAAATGGAAAAAGCTGGTCTTGTCAATTTCGAAAGGAATGGTCGCTTAAAGCTTCTAACCTTGACAAAGACAGGCTCTGAGATCGCAGAACATATCGATGGGATAAGGACCAAGTTATAGGTCTTTCATTCTTTATCTTCATCTTCTACTTTGATCTTGTATCCTAGGTAATGTGATACACTTATTTTCTTTTG
>CAZFPU010000204.1:1453-3407 GCA_964521145.1 uncultured Methanosarcinales archaeon
CATTTATTTCTTTACAAAGACAGGTAAGGTAAAGTCAATCATATCTCTAAAATGTCCTTAGAATGTATTCATCGCTCGTGCTTAAGATGCTCTCTTTGATAATTTTCAAAAAGCAGAAGGGTCTGAAGGTAGGCGCGTTCGTTTCCTTCTCTTGATGCAAAATTGACTCCAATATCCTCGCAGACCGCCCTATCGTCTAAACAGATTCCAGTTACATGGTGCCAATACTCAATGAATTGTGGCGATTTTTCATAACGCGATGGTCCGTAGGTTTGAGTTAGGCTTGGTATCAATCTATTTGAATTGTCTTCATCTGCCCTTACCAGCCGGCTAAACTCTTTTCTTGCAATTCCCCAGAATGAGACTATCGAACTGTTTATTGGCATGACCCGATTTCTTTGCAATAATTCAGTGTCTGGCTTGAATCTCTGCAGTCCCTGGATTATCTGGATGAGACTTCTCTCTTGTTGCGCCATTCATACTGATACGCATTTGCCTATTAAAAATCTTTCTATTTTTACTACTATTAAGAAGTATCAAAATTCATATCAATTCTTCCATTCCTTTTCTTCCAAGGACCAATTTCGCCCGTTCAATGACCACATCTTCCATAGGCGTTGGGATGACAGCCCCAGCAGCGTTCGCATGACCTCCGCCCTCGCAATTAGGCAGTTCATGGACAATCTCCATCATGATCTGCTTTAGGTCCATCTCATCCTTATCAGAGGACATGCGCAGCGATACTTTTGTTGTCCCATCGATTGCCTGCGCCATCGACATGATGAACTTCGCATCGACGTTATTTGATTTTGAGAGAATGGATGCAAGGGTCCCAATGATCGTCGATCTGATGTTATCCTGCGCATTGATTATGAGATAGCCATCTCCCTTCACGATCTGGTTTGTATGTGAATTGGATTCGTACCATTTAAGTGCGCCCACGATCTCCTTTTTGTAATCTCCCATGAGCTGGACAGCCTTTTTCTTTATCTTCTCATCGCCAAGACATGCTCCAATTCCAAGCGATGCTTTTTCGAGGCGGCCGCAGGCATTGAGCAGCGTTGCGAATTCCTTCGCATCCTTGGTTGGACTCTCTTCCTCTTCTTCCCTAAGAAGATACACATTACCGAGCACATCTTCGGGGCTTTTTTCCTGGTTGAGCCTTCGCAAAATGACGCCAGTTACGAGCGCTTTCATCTCCTCATCAGTGAGGTGAGTCACTTTTTTCCATCCTTTGCCATTTTTTGGGTCAATGCCTAGTTGCTGCAAAAACTGGATAGAGCCTGATTCTGAACCTGAAACACCTGGGATGTATGGATCGGTGCAGTATTCAAGCACTTTATACAAAGGTCGAGTCTGCGCTCCAAATAATCGAAGGCCTCGTATGACTTTTATCTTTCCCTGCTCAATTGCAATCTGCAAAATCTCATTGTTGAGCCTCCCAAACCCATTGTGTTCCTGCATATCACCAATAGCTCCGATTATCCCGATGTGCGCGAATTGCTTCATGGACGCATCAAGCGCGCTCACGAACATGAAAACGACCCCTGCGCCAGAAATTTCTTTGCCGCCATCGATCCCAAATTTATGGGGATTTACAAACACGATATTTTGAGAATTAACTTCTAGTTTCTCAGGCTCGTGATGATCCAAAATAAAGATATTTTTTTTCTTGAAATATTCTTCAATGCAGCTAAGCACGCCAGATCCAAGATCGGTCAGGATGAAATACGTATAAGGCTCTCTTGAAAATTCTTCTATGGTCTCTTTTTTTATTTGGGGGATGATTGAGAGCGAGTATCTTCTGTTGTCTTTATTGAGCACTTTGACGATAAGAGAGGCAGCGCTTATGCCATCAGCATCTAAATGGCTTATTACTCGAATTACCTCATCTTTAGGAATGGCCCTGAATTGCTCAACAGCCTTCTCTATATCCTTAGAAAACAATGAATAA
>CAZFPU010000205.1:0-3398 GCA_964521145.1 uncultured Methanosarcinales archaeon
ATTGATTTTAGAATCTCAGAACTTTTGATTTTCTTCAATAAATTTGTGCTATCAATAATATTCGTTGCCCTATTTACTTCTGCAAGTTTTTCATCAAATCCAGCATTTAGTAAGCGAATTGATTTTGCCAGCTTCGGATGATTCCTAACCGCATAATTGAGATATTCACTCGATTTCCCAGAATTGCTAATTCTTTGCAATCTTGAGTTAATTTCAGCTGAACCATGCAGCCCAATCATTTCAGAGGCAGTGAAATTAAACAATGCCTTTCTTCCCGCACTGAATGGAGTTTTATCCAGGTAATTGGTCTTCTTCTGCCTGATCAAATCATGCTGTTCACTTGCGCTTTTCAAAGTCCAATTCCTTCCAAACTCCTCTTTCAGATCCATATGGGCCTTATCGGTCAGATGCCTATCAAGGCCGATTGATTCCTGGGATGCGATAACCGCCTCCTTAACCTCGCGATGCAATGGCTTGTCCATGAATTTTGATTCTGTATCAACCTGTTTTTGAACCACATTGTAAGAAGAGATCAGTTCGGCAGAATTCATTCTTTTGAGATCATCACCATAGAGCATTTTCATTCGCTCATATGTCTTGTCCTGCTCCTGTGGCAATCGGTATTTTTCAGGAACCCTTATCGTATCCAATCCGCTGTTAATCCTCTCCTTGATACTTTCATACGATCTTGTTTTGGATGCTGTATCTCCAGCCATTCGCGCTCTTAACCCAATCGCTGCTGCGCCTGCTACACCGGTGGTCAAGGCAGTGACAAAAACAGGCGCTCCATACCTGAAATACAGCATTGCGCATAAAGGCAAGGCAATTATGGAAAATAAGCTTAAAATCAATCCTCCGATAAATCCGGTTATGCTGTTTGCATCAAATGCCAGGCTTGTTGCCAAAATCAATATGGTTGCCCAAATGACTGGAAAAAAAATATTCAACAGGGTTGACTGCAACAACGCCTGGCCAAATCGTTTGGTAGGAGAAAAGAAATACAGAAAAAGGATGATTGGCATTATAGTCAATAGAAAGTAAAGCATAATCACCCTTACAATCATGGCTGACAAAAACAATAAGATAAGTCCGATTCCAATAGTCCAGGTGATCGGAAACGCTGGTGAAGTTATGGTAAAATAGAGCAAAATTCCAGATGCGAGGCCAACCAAGGCAGAGGTAGCCCCTCCAACCTGCAAAACCGCCTTCGTGATTCCCCCCACAACATCAACCATGAGAATTTCCAATAGATATGGGACCATGAAGAGAGCAAATCCAAACAAGATGGCTTTAATGAATTGCAATCTTGCCTTCTGCTGAGTTTCGTACACATCATCGCCAATTGATCCAGAACTCATGAACAAATATCCCGAATAGACGATCATTATTGCCAGCCCCGAATATGCTATGAGTTTGAACAATGAATTCAATTCGTCATTGCCATCCCTATCCACTTTGAAATTGAGCATCGGCTCTATCGAAGAAGCGATGATATTGTCCAGCCAGCCAAACATGTCCAAACCCCATTTGCATTTTATGCTATCGAGCCATTCCCACCACTTGACGTCCTCGCAGCCATCAAGCTGTGCATTCACGTTTTGGGCAACAACTAAATTTGATAGAATCAAAACTATGGATAACAGTAAACTTGCTTTTGCTATCCTCTTCATTTTTTTATATGCCATTTAATTTCTGCTGGATTGCCTCAATGATATCCTCTTCATCATCTGGATACGTGCAAAAGAAATTCAGCCCATGCTTTTCATAGAGGGCTGACTTGAAGGGCATCAATGCCTTTGACTCCTTGCTTCCTACATGCTCATGATACACAGTGTTGCTGCCAAGCGTCAATTCCCAATCAGGATGCAAGGTGTGCCCATCGAGAATAAGCGTTGGCTCGTACTTCGCCTTGATGTTTTGATGGAAATAAAAATTATCGATGATTGCCTCTATTTTGCTTCGAACAAACACGCCCCTATCAGTCTTGTATCGCTTTTGCGGGGTTTTTGCATAATCTTGTCTCTCTGAACGCATCATTTCAAAAAAATCAAAGGGAATCTTCTCATTGGCATACCCACTGTCAGTGTCAAGAAGCCGATCAAAGCATCCGATAGCATCTGGAATCAAATCCTGCAAGTAAGCGCAGATTCCCAGATAGTAAAGGGCATCCTTTTTGCTCTTGCTATCGGATTTGAGGAGTTTTTTGTAGATTAATGCCGCTTTAGGCAAATATTGTATGCTGTGCTCATAATCCCTTTTGATTGTTTTATACTCAGAATAAGCATTCTGATACTTTGTTTTCTGAAAAAAGCTATACCTATTGGCTTCCTTTTTTGCATCCTTGATTTCCTGTTTTTGATCGGAGAGCTTTTTGAGCTTGCATGATTTCAGAATGAAAAATGCTTTCGATTCCAATAACTCTGCATCATCTTGTTTTTTCTTCAAGAAGATATCGTATTGCTTAATGGCTGATTTCAAATCTCCAGATCGCGCCAATGCCTCAGCATATCCTAAAGTCGCTTCTTTTCTTGAATCAAGACTAGCATGTTTTAAGATTTTGAGAGCCTTTTCAAAGGCCTTGATTGAGCTTTCATATTCCTGCAAAGAAATCATGCGATATCCCAATTTGGTCAAATCCGTATTGGAATATGATTCAATCTCCCTCATGCCTGCCTTGACAAGATTCCTATTTCTATAGTCCTCAATCAGTTTGCGGATCACTTTGCAGTTACCCCCCTAAAGAAGTATTGGTACCCCTTATAGATTAAAAAAGATAACGACGAAAGTAAGAGAAATGCAAAAAATACGGGATACAATAGCTCACTTCTGCCATTGAAACTTGCTGTTGCTGTTATTATTCCTGTGCCCGTGTCATAGGTTGCAACTATCGTATTTATTCCAGGATGAACCTCAAAGTCTATCTCTGTCCTTCCATTAACCACTGCTGAAATTTCCTTGTCTCCGTTGGAAAAAGTTATCATTGCTTTGGCTGAATCTTCATTTTGATCAAAGTATTCTGCAACCAAAATCGCCTTTTCATTCTTGGAATATTTCGGCTTCTTGGCAATCAGAGTGATCTTGGCCCTGTTTTCAGATACCGTGCATGCCTTGGTCAAAGAGCCAAAATAGGAATAGCTAGAAAAACTGCAAGTGCCAGGCTCCTGATAAGTATGGTAAGAAATGACATGGGTGTTCTTTAATTCTTTATCGTCAGAAATGAAGGACATTTCATCTTGGAAATATGAAGGAATTGGCCTTGCCCGCACAATGAGCGTGTTATAGGGAGGGTATATCCATTCTACCTCGATATTGTTGATTTGCTTGGTTACCTTGCTATCCCCTATGGATAAGGAATATGAAGCCCCCGCCAACGGTAAACTTGATCTCCCTCCGATTCA
>CAZFPU010000206.1:0-3343 GCA_964521145.1 uncultured Methanosarcinales archaeon
GGCTGTTGGTTTTTTCTGTATACTCAGAAGTAGTTACTTCTTATCGGAGATACTGTAGAGTTTATCCAAAATCAAAAGCCTTCAGATGAACAGTTCGATTAAGGTCATAAAAAATTCAAGAAATAACTAATCTAAACATGCCTAGGAGCGGTAGGATGCGTCTCCTGGAAGCTTTGCTCTGGAGGAACTTTCTTAGGATGTTCTTTGGGACCTTCCCCTTTCTTTAACTCCTTGATCTCTTCTTTTTGGATATCCTTGGCTTTTTCTTCCTGCTCTTCCTTAACTTCCTCAATCTTGGTTTCAAGAGCAGCTTCTTTGGCTTCAGTGGATCCTTTCTTAGGAACATCTTTCTTAGTATCTTTTTCTTTTTTGGTTGTTTCTTTCTTCTGCTTATCCTTGTCATCCTTGGCTTTGAGCAGATTCTTCATCTCTTCCTGCTCTCGCTTTGCCTTACCGGGCAATACAACGAGTTCGGCGCGAACAACCCCTTTATCATCTTTGGTAGCATTGACCTTGATGTGATGCGGCGGATTCTTGATGCCGTGCTTCCAGAGAAGCTCGTTTGCGTATCTTCCTAACCTGACATCCTCTGATTTCATGTGTTTTTGAAGAAATTCAACAAGGGCTTTAACTGCCTTCTTGGTTCGATTCCAGCGAGGAGCCTTCATGTATTCCTTTCTAAGAGGAACATTATACATTCGCTCGATGACGACCTTTGATTTTTCTTCTTTCTTTGCCATGTTATCTGTAGTTGAATGGTCCCTTGTAAATTATGGTGGATCCGCTTGGTTCTCCGAAATACCTGATATGATTTTGATCTTTTAGCTCGCTCAAAAACGGCAGTATCGTTTCCGCTTGTGTATCCATTCTTTTGACCAGATCGCCAATGGTTGGTATGCCCCGGTACTCTCGAATTGTTGAAAGCATATCCAACTGCAGTCTATCGCGAATATTTGAGCCTTGCATTGTTAAGCCTTCGCCTTCACTCGTCTCCAATTTCTCTTGATAGCAGTATGCCTGCCCGGGTGCACTTTCCTTTTCTTGCCATAGATCTTGGGAACAGTCCAGAATGGCGCCCATTTGGTCTGCCTTCCGATCTTTGCAAGCCTTTTCTTCTTGTTTGGAGTTCTGTATCGTGCCATGATGCTTTGGTTTTTTTAGTTTTGGCTTGGTTCGTGTTTTTTGTTCCAATTAAATGATTTCAACTTTTGATTTTGCATAATTTGTATTTTTATTTTTCAATAATCGCTTTTTGGTCAGGCTAGGTTCTTGATTTTAGAGTCCATGAACCAATATTATACTCTGTTCATCTTGAATTCTTTTTTTTGCGGATCTAATTTCTGCAATATGAGTTTTAATGTCGCATCATCAATCTGTGCGACCTGACCACTTTGTATCGCTTGGGCCAACACCACGAGCACCTGCATTGCCTTGTCTGGATGCGCGGCTTTAATGTTGCCATAGCGAACCAGCGCTTCTTTGGTAAATGCCTGCTTCACCATCGTCTCAAGCTGAGCGATCTGCGATTGCAGTTGTTGCTGCTCTTGTGATTGGCGTTGCAAGTCCTTATTTTGATTAGACCGTAGAGCCTCAAGTTTCTTCTTTCGGATCAAATCAAGCTCGTCCATCTTACTCGCTATCTGGTGTTTTTGGTGTTTCCTCTTTCTTTTCTGATTTTGGAGCTTGAGTTTTTTCTTTGTGGGCAGTTTCTGGTCTGTGTTTTGCTGCCTCCACTTTCTCGTCTTTGGCTGGTTTTTGCTTAGGTTCGGTTTTTTCCGCTGGTTCTTTTTGAGCAGAAGCGTGAGGCTTTTGCTTTGGAGCCTCTGCTTTTTCTTCTTTTAGTGATTCTTTAGGAGTTGATTCTTGCTTTGGCTTTTGCTTTACGATTTGTACTGCCACCGTATCGAGAAATTTCTTTCCTTGCGCCGTGATTATTCTTCCTTTGTGGCCTTGGATATCAACTTGCTTTACAAATCCAGCTTTCTCAAGCTGCTGCATAAGTTTTCGTATGATACTTCCTGAGCCCTTGAACGTATGCTCGGTCTTATAGCCTCGGTTCTTCTTTCCGCCATACTTAACTCGTAATTTTGAGACGCCAATTGGGCCGTATCTATAGATTCGTCGAAGCATTGACGCTGCTCTTACTTGCCACCAATCGCCTCGAACAGGAGGCCTTTGCTTGTGCGTTCCGGTCTTTACGAATGGAGCCCAGGCAGGCGCTTTTATTGCCTCAACTTTGATAAGCTCTTTGGCTACCGCTTCATTGAGTTGATTTGGATCTACTTCGTAAATTGATGCCATTGTTTGTTCAAAAGATAGTTTATTGCTTGCCTTACGGCAATAGATACGCTAATTGGAATTAGCTTATTCTGTAGAACTGATCGGTTGTTTATAAATGTTATGCTTGGGGATTTTCAGAAGACTTTGGTCTTGTTTTTTTGAAACCTTTTGCTCCCGGCAAATGCCTTAGGACATCTTGAACATATAGCTGTGCGGTATTTCCACTGGCTTGACCCTCTCCCTCAGAAAATTGTGGCACATTTCCTGCACTCGTGCTCTTTATCAGATCTTCCACCCTTCTTTCTACCAATGATACCATCTCATCACGTATTTCCATTCCTTGCGGCAAAAGTATCGTCTCATTGTACTCAAGTCCACCAGAAGATTCGTCCAATGGCCTGGACGCATTATCAACTCGTGCGCTGTAGTGAATTGATGCAGTGCCCTTCTGATGATAGACTATCGATATAAGCCTGTGCTCATCAGTCGATTTTTTTTGAGTTCCTGCGTTAAAGTAGCGAGCATGTATGTAATATTCGCCAAGAGGAGTTGTTATCGACAAATGATTTCCCTTGCTATCTTTTTTTAAATCCCCTCGCACCCGCGCGATGTTATATAATGCCTGGAAGGCAGGCACATCGTGCTTATCGTTTCCTATCATCAATGCAGTTAGATCGGGATGATTCGGTTCCAAGTCGAATGGGGCGTCAATTGCTTCTTTTGGCATTTGAATCGGAGCTTGAGCATACCTCACGGGTGAAATAGTTTCTGGCTGCGTCCGAATAGGTAGGGGAAGCACTCGTGGTGATCCGGCAAATGCCGAACTGAAAGTATCAATGGCATTGATCCTGTATTCAAGGGTAAAGCCAAAAGTAGTTGCTCCCATCAAGGCTAGTGCCGCTATTGATTTTATGTACATGTTATTACTTGTCAATAGTAACTTATTATAAACCTTTCTAAACGGATAAGACTGACTGACGTTTTTTAATAATGTTTAAATAAATTGCTCTTTCTCTTTAAATGCGGAAGTGTTAAGCAAATATAATTTCAATATTGAAAATAA
>CAZFPU010000207.1:0-3306 GCA_964521145.1 uncultured Methanosarcinales archaeon
GCATTCAAAGTACCAATAGAAACCGTGTAATCAGAAATGATCCTATTCTTCGTATCTAAAAACACCGCAATAAAATGTTCTCGTTTCTCATCTTTTAATTTCTCCATATAGTGATTAGCAATATCAGCAGCACAAGTGATCCGTTTACCAACAATAGAACCAGCACAAACCCTCTTACTCAACTCAAACGCACAGATCAGTTTAGCAGCCTTCCCAACACCGATCCCTCGTATCTTCAAAAGATCCTGCATAGAAAGAGAATTCAGACCAACTAAAGAAGTATCATTGACGATCCTCTGCCCCAGATCAATGGCACTCTCACCTCTAGAGCCACATTGGAACAACACAGCAAGCAGTTCAGCATCAGACAACCCTTTAACACCAAATGAAACCAGCTTCTCCCGTGGCCTATATTCCAAAGCTAGCTCTTTTATCAATAAACCCATCAGAGATCATCTCAATGTATGTACCTTAGGCTGCCTTGTCAGGATAATCATCTGATCAATCGCTATCTGATTTAATCTCTCCAGACGTTTTATTTTCGCCAACCCTTCCTTGATGAAGTGCGCGTTTAGGTTCTCAAGATTAGAGAGGCAAACAAGCTGCGTTACATCGGCATAGTCGCGCATGTTCCCATCCAGCGATGGATTCTTCTCCCTCCACCCTTTTGCAGTCTGGCCAAAAAGAGCCAGATTCAGGATGTCCGCTTCAGTAGCGAAAATAAGCTTCTTTTCATCCATGGAAATTTTCTCTGGTATGAGATGTCTCTTGATCGCATCAGTATGGATCCGATAATTTATCTTCGCCAGATTCCTTTTTATATCCCAATCAAGATCATTGCGTTCGCTCTCATCTGCCTTGAGTCTTTGGAATTCCTTTATCAGGTAGAGCTTGAATTCAACAGAAATCCAGGATGCGAACTCAAAAGCGATATCTTTGTGGGCGTACGTACCACCGTATCTGCCTGATTTTGAGATTATTCCTTTAGCGTTTGTTTTGTCTATCCATTGTTTGGCGCCAAGCGTAAAACTATTGAGTCCAGATTGTTTTCTAAACCCATCGAATTCGATGGGATTAAAATCAGGGTTGTTTATGCGCTCCCAGATGCCTAGAAACTCGATAGTGTTGCGGTTTCTGAGCCAGTTTTGAATGATATAGTCGCTTCGCTCGGGATCTTTGTGTTTTGCGATATCAGTGATGCATATATAGTCATCATTATTATAAGTATAAAAACCGATTTCCCGCTCCAAAACTTTGATTTTTTTGCCCATTTCTGCCTTGAGTAATTTTTTTGACACCCTTCGTTTAGTAAGCCAGGATATAAACACTGCGCGGGAAAGTCCAGTGTCCAGTGGCTATCATTTTGTTGACATCAACAAAACGTTCCAAGCATCACAACCACTAGACATCCCCACGCCAGATTTATTAGCTAATCCTCTAGGAAATCAAAGAATGCACAAAACCTTTAAATAGAAGTGTACACTCTAGTGTACTCTATGGCGTACAGCAATGAAGTATATAAAATTCCATGTGAAGCAGGAGATAGAGGAGAAGATCTTGTACAAGCATGCGCTTCCCATAGAGGAAGTACTGCTCTCGCTCAAAGAGGGCAAGCCAAAAATGCGCAAAGCCAACAAAGATCTCATCTTTGTAGTAACCCGTCATCTTCGCTATATAACCATATTTTTTGAGTTGAAAAACAAAGTAGGAACGATAAAAACGGCATATCCTTCGCCCAAGCAACATATACGATGGTATCACAAAAAATGAAGAAAAAGACAAGTGAATGGACTGATGAGGATTTCTATAACATCAAGGAAGAAGACCTTGGAGAGGAAGTCAAGTTCAAGATAGATGAGAACTCATTCAAAGGCCCCTTCACCTGCCACAAAAAAAAGACAAAGCTGGAAAATAAAAGAGTCTCGTATGGGGATATCGAATTCTCATATCAAGTCTGGAAATGCGCTGTCTGCAAGAAAGAATATCTTGATCTTGAACAGGCTAAGCGCTACGAGAAATTCCTCATCATGAAAAGATTCATAGATGATGACCTGATCACTATAGAACGAAACATGAATTTCGATGGGAAGACTTATTTTTTCAGATTGCCCAAGGAATTGACCAAAAATCTGCACAAGGATGACATGGCCGACATAAAGCTGCTAAGCCCGGCTGGGAACATGTTTTTGGTTGAAATAAAGCATGGGAATCACCAGAGCATCAAGCGCGGCTTGCAGGATGCGGCGATGGGTAAGATAAGAGAACGGTAGAGATTTTTTCTATTCAGATCCAGATATTTCTTTATCTATCGTAGCTGCTCTTCACCCAAACATCTCATTCCATGCATCAACCGCTTGCTTGCCAGAATCGCCAAAGAACTCTCCGATTTTATTCTTGACGAACTGCTCTACATAGGGTTTCAAATCAATCCTCTTCTCAAAAGGAACCTTAATTGAAACAAAACCAAGATCAATAGCATACACAACCCCGGTTATTTTGGCATACGTATTCTCTTTGGTGATCAAGCCAATTGCCATCTCAGCGGTTGGAACCCATTTGATCTCATTTGAAAAAGCAAACGCGGCCATAGAACCAGGGCTTACAACGCCCCCTTCAACCCGACCAGTTGCTAGTTCAGAGCCGCTCTCCTCTAAAGTGACCTTGAAATCGATATGATCCGCATACACCCATATCAACCCATGATTGTAGACATCGATATCTCCAGACAAGGTAAACCCATCAGTTGAGATATCAGAAAGAGAGTGTACTCGAACATCCTTAACTTCCATCTTTGAGGCAGAGTAGCCATATAATCCTAAGATCAGGACTACAACCAAAAAAGAACTGATCGCAATAGTCTTGACGCCTAGCATTATCTCCCCTTGCCGAGTTTCTTCTTCAATTCCTTATATTCCTTCATAAAAAGCCGCAATGTTGGCTTCAGATCTTTTCGCTTCTGATAGGCCTGCAAAGTTGCATAATACTCCATCCGATTCTTAAGGTCGATATTCAATGGAGGCAATTGATGCTTTATGAGTATATTGTTGAGCAGGATCCTACCCACCCTGCCATTCCCATCCCGGAAGGGATGTATGGTTTCGAACTGGTTATGGACAATGGCCCCGAGTACAAGAGCAGGATACGCCAATTTATGCGCTTCATACCATCCTATCAACTCCCTCATCAGATGGCCAATCCTAGCCTGAGGGGCCCCTTCATGGACAATGTTGCCTGTATTGTCTAGGACAACGACTTCCTCTCCTTTCTTTCGCAGCTTTCCTGCAAATGGCTTCGAGTTCCTGAAGA
>CAZFPU010000208.1:0-3300 GCA_964521145.1 uncultured Methanosarcinales archaeon
TTTCATGGAAGCCCCCAATATCGCAAGATTAAAATAACAAGTAAATAGAGCTTAGCGGATATGGACCTAACCCAAAAAAAGTGCAAGCCCTGCGAAGGGGACACAAAACCTATGCCAACCGATGAGGCCAAAAAATTACTCGGTGAAATTCCATCATGGAAAATTGAGAAGGGGCGCTTGCTCAAAGAATTCAAATGCAGGGATTTTAAGGAAGCAATCGAATTTGTCAATGAAATTGCCGCTCTGGCAGAAAGAGAAGGGCACCATCCCGATGTTGCGATCCATTGGAGCAGAGTTGTTCTAGAGATATGGACTCATGCCATCAAGGGGTTGTCTGAGAATGATTTTATTCTTGCCGCAAAGATCGATGAAATCTATCAAAAATTTGAATAGGCACAATTCAGAAAAGCAAGAATATGATATTGTGAACTTCTTTATTTGATGAAGGAGTAAGATGGCAGTATTTGTTTTTCAATTGTTATTTGTCGACTGGGTTAAGGCGTCCATGGCACCGTTGCAATGGTACAAAAACCAATGACACACACCCCTCCAATCAAGTGAGAATTTAGGGTCAGTGATTTTTCGCGTCTTCCTTAACAAAGTCAAAGGCCCCTACCCTATATTTGCGATAGCTGATCAGCTTATCTGCGCCGCTTTCTTCTTGCACTCCTGCCTACAGATATCAACCGTTGCAAAATCGCTTTCTTCCATGGAAGTGCAGACCAGATCGCATTTTTCCTGCTCAGCTTTTTCTTTTTGAGTCTGGGTTTTACAGCCTAGGGAAAAAACAAGGATTATAAGAAAAAGAACAATGAATAACTTTTTCTGAGTTATCATGCTATTCTTCAGAGTCTTCGTCAGCCTCGATGCCTCGCCACTTTTTCTTGGCATGGGCAAGCCGCTCATGGGTTCCCATATCGAACCATTGTCCTGCAAAAGGATAGCCCCTTAGTTTTTCCATGGCAGCAAGTTTTGGGAATACATCCTTTTCAAGCATCGCGAACCCATCAGGAATCATGTCGATAACTTCAGGCTCGAGGATATAGAAGCCTGAATTGATAAGATTTGAAGGTTCAGATCCCAATTTTGGCTTCTCGACAAACTCCAAGATCCTTGAGCCAGACAAGCGAGCTACACCATATTGGCTTGGATCGGTTACGGTGGTAAGCGCAATCGTTGCCAGGGCATTCTTTCTCTTATGCAGTCGAAACATCCGCGGAATGTTTATGTTCTTTAGTTCATCTCCATTGGTCACAATAAAGCTGTCATGCAAATATTTTTTTGCCAGCTTCAGGGGTCCGGCAGTCCCTAAAGGCTCATGCTCCTCAACATAGGTTATCTTGACCCCAAAGTTCGATCCATCCCCAAAATAAGCCTTTGCCGCTTCTCTTAGATGTCCAACTGAGAGTATTATCTCACGAACCCCATATTTTTTGAGAAGCTCGAACAGATGCTCGCACACGGTTTTTCCATTGATATCGATCATGCATTTTGGAGTCTTGAGCGTGAGCGGATGCAGCCTTGTTCCTTTGCCACCAACTAAAATGACCGCTTTTTCAGGAAGATCAGTACCCAAGGATTTTGAGAGCAATTGCTCGATCTGCTGACTTCTATTCTTTATTATCTCGCCATCGACTCTCTTGTCTATCTGCTCAAGAAGGTCTTTTTCGAGGGTTATGGTTATTCGTTCTTTCATTGTTTGTTAGGTTGTTTAGATAGTGCTTTTAGTTTTATTCTTCCACATCTTTTATTATAAGCGAAGTTATTTTGCCCGCGCCAATGCGCGCGGGTTCTTATTGTTGATATCTTAGTGCATTTATACTATCCAATGGATTTATTTTATTCGCTTTACGCTAAGATATAAGCTTTCATTTGCCCTATTTTCGAGATTGACAGCATGAGTAGCCTTTAGCTCTTCTCTAATCACACGGCCTACGCAATCGACCCTTTCATGATCATACCCCTGCATTCGCAAATCAAAATTTATTAATGGTGAATCGACATTTGCCTCTCGTATGTATGGCTTAAGAAAATCTACATGTTTAATTGCTTCTCGATAACAGCTCATGCCTTCTTCGGGAGATTTTTCGAATGTCCATCCCCAGCGTGGACCTCTTTCAAGATATCGAATCACATTTGCCCTGGCATCATTTTGTGGCCATTGGGGCATTTCCTGCGCAAGAGCGGAATACCCAAGCGTCAGCATTAGGGCAGCTGATGTCGCGATTGTCTTACAGTATGGTTTCATTCTGTCTCCATCGTATATTTTATTTTCCCAATTATGTTATTCTTTTGGCCCGTAATTATTGCAAAATCGTCATTGGGTCTAAACTGCAACAAACAGCTGCTTATCAATTCCTCCTTAGATCTACTTATAGACGGTATTTTATAAAGATTTGTGTTTTGTATGACATGGTATGATGATGCAAAGTTTTATATAATCTCAAACGTTGCTTTTTATAAAGATGGATAGGAATTTAGCACTTGATTTTGTTCGGGCAACGGAAGCTGCCGCCCTCTCATCGGCACGATGGGTTGGTAGGGGAGATAATCACGCTGCCGATAAGGCTGCTGTTGAAGCGATGCGAAAGGTTTTCTCGGTCATTCCAATTAGAGGTACTGTTGTGATTGGTGAGGGCGAGCGCGATGAAGCGCCTATGCTCTACATAGGAGAGAAAGTTGGTTCTAATGAAGGCCCTGAGATGGATATTGCCGTTGATCCCCTCGAAGGGACCAATCTTACCGCCCGAGGCGATTTCAACTCGATAACGGTGCTTGCTGC
Source organism: uncultured Methanosarcinales archaeon (assembly GCA_964521145.1). GTDB lineage: Archaea > Nanobdellota > Nanobdellia > Woesearchaeales > GW2011-AR4 > BS150m-G66. Next base: position 2,783 of record CAZFPU010000208.1, read on the forward strand.
CGCTCCAAAGGGGATGCTTTTGCATGCTCCCGATACGTATATGGATAAGATCGCTGTTGGCAAAGAGGCAAAAGGTGTTGTCGATCTTGACGCAAGCCCAGAAGAGAATATTCTAGCTGTTGCAAAGAAACTCGATAAAGATCCACAGGACCTGACCGTTATTATCATGGACAGGGATAGAAACCAACATTATATTGATGCGGCCAGAAAAGTTGGTGCGAGGAGCAGATTGATTCGAGATGGAGACGTTGCAGGAGCCATAGCAACCGCACTTCCTGATTCGGGCGTTGATCTGCTTATGGGAATTGGGGCGGCTCCCGAGGGTGTCTTGGCAGCTGCGGCATTAAAATGCCTTGGTGGAGATATTCAGGGAAGACTCAAATGCAGAAATGACGAAGAGAAGGAGCGCGCGAAAAAGATGGGGATCAAGGATGTTGAGTGCAAATTGTCCATGAATGATATGGTAAAAGGCGATTCGGTCATATTTGCCGCGACAGGTGTAACTGATGGCACGATTC
>CAZFPU010000209.1:0-3287 GCA_964521145.1 uncultured Methanosarcinales archaeon
CCTCTCTAAGAATTAGTCTTATTGCCTACTATCCTTATGCGAGGCCGTAGCGTACTGTTGAGAGATCGAAGGCCTCGCACTAAATATTGCCGAAGGCATAATGAAGTCCTTACATCTTTAACAAATCCCTTCTCTCAAGACTCGACTTGATCCGCTAACCATTCATTTCCTACCCAACCCCAGCTAAACATATAAACCCAAGATAGTTCTTTGCAATCATGCTCAAGATCAAAAACCTCAATATCGATGGCAAGCTTTTCTTAGCTCCTATGAGCAACGTAAGCGCGATCCCATTTCGGCTGCTCTGCAAGAGATACGGCGCTTCCATGATGTATTCTGAAATGGTGAATGCCGAGGCGTACCTGAATGAATCGTCAAAGACGCATCGCAGGACACTTTTTTTGGAGCAGGAGCGGCCAATCGGCATACAGCTCATGGGTTCTAGCGTGGAATCACTCAAAAAGGCCGCTCAAAAGGTAGAACAAGAGCTTATGCCAGACCTTATTGATATCAATATCGGCTGCCCCTCATATACAGTCATGGACAACGGCTGCGGCGCTTCATTGCTTGAGGATAGGGAAAAACTCAAAGAGATAGTATCCACCTTATCAGGATCCCTTAGCATACCTCTGACCTGTAAAATACGGATAACTAAGAATGATAAGAAAACGGTTGAAATAGCAAAGGCCCTCGAAGGCTGCGGCGCCGCTGCACTTACCGTGCATGGAAGGACTGCTGATCAGCGATATAGCGGAAAAGCAAATTGGGAAGTCATCAAAATGATAAAGGAAGCAGTATCGATTCCGATCACGGCAAATGGGGACATAATCAGTGGGGTGAGCGCAAAAAGCGCGCTAGAATCCACTGGCTGCGATGCGCTCATGATCGGGAGGGCATGCATCGGAAACCCTTTCTTATTCGCAAGAATCGCGCATTATCTAGATACGGGGGAGGTTTTGCCCAATCAAACGTTGCCCTCGAGGATCGAGGATTTTTTTGAGTTCATATCGCTGTGCGAGAAATACGGCTATACCAATATGTCCTTCATAAAATTGCAGGCGCACAACTTCACGCACGGATACGAAGGAAGCGGTGATATCAGAAAGGAGATCTCTTCTAGAAAGACAATCGATGAGATAAAAGAAGTATTGCTAGACTATTCAAGCCATTCAATTTTATTGGATAATCGCACAGATCCATAGATGCTTTATCAATATGCAGTGTCGGCAGAAGGTCGGGTAGCGTTCAAGATGGAATTTAGCGCGCTTTGCTATTGACATTGAGAATTTCACAATAAACTCATCCCTTCTAAAAATTTTTAAACTACGGCCTGTGATTGGGCTTTCTAGATGAGAAAAACGCTCGCTACCTTGGTAGCTGCCGCATGCTTATCGATTGCTTATACTTCTGATACCGCTCGGCCGCTGCCTTCGAATCCTCAAATTACCATCGATTGGCGTTCACAATTAACGCCAAAGCTTACCCAGACCCATACAGACCTGCCTCATGGCGGGCAATACTACTGCGTACCTACTGCCGCATCCAGTGCGCTTTTTTACCTGCAATCCGCAGGATATGGACTTTCCTTGCCGAGCGAGCAGCTTGATCTTATCAAAGAATTGGGCTCACGCATGAATGCCAGCGAAAAAGGAGTACTGCTTCCTAATCTGATCCGGGGCCTGGAGGGATATCTATCAAAAGAAGCAAACCAATTTGCCATCAGGCCAACTGGTTTCTGGCTCGACTCATACGCTGACTTTCATGACCAGGTTCCAGATCTTAAGACAATAAAGGCAAACCAAACTGCGCTGCTTGTTTTCGGGTTTTATAATTTTATCAAAGAAAATAATGGTTATGTTCGCCAGGGCGGGCATGCTGTTACCTTTGTTGGCTCGACAAATCCTTACGAGCTCTTCATCCACGATCCTTTATCTGAAAACTCAAAGAGCCCAGAAAAGATATATCTCGAGCCATTCAACACGGCAACAAAACTCTCGAATGGCAAGAGTAGCTATCAAGTGACCTCGCTTTATAAGATTCGTGAATGGTTTCCTAAAAAAAACGATGCCGTTTTCCTTGATGCGATCATAATGATCACAGTCAAGGATAAAACTCCTATCCCAAATAATCAGCAATAAAGATATTATGCTTAGTCCTCTTGACCTTGGCTCGAATCTTACCCTCACTCTTAAAGCAATTCATCACACTAACGACCCTACCCCCAGAAACTCCCAGCATCTCCTTTGGAAACCTGCCGGGCATTCTTAATTCAACTTCAATATTCTGCCCTTTCCTAAATGGCTTCGGATATTCGGGGCATTGCTTTATCTTGAAATCATATTTAGTACAAATAAGCTCAACGTCATCTTCTTGCTCTATCTTCTTGAGTTTTTCATAAAAACTATCGAAGGAAACGGGCTTTACGGGGTTTCTGCCCATGGAGTAGGGCAAGAAATTCTGTATCCCAATTGCTGGCCCTGTTTTTCCAGCGCCAACTTCCTGCGCAAATTTTGCGAGTTTAGGCAGCTCAGAATCGTTGATCCCCGGCAAATAGACCGGAACGATGATGAGATCGGTTTTTTTGGTTATGTAGGCAGCAAGCTTCTTTACTTTGGCTAGATTGTAAGGGTAGCCGGCCATCTGATCCGCGATCTTTTGATCGAGCGCATTAAGCGATAAATTAAAACGTGTAAGACCTGCTTCGGCAAGCGCATCCACATACTCTTCAGTTAATAGCGTGCCATTGGTATCTATGGAAATCACCTTTACTTGCGGCATCTTGGCGATGTCTCTTACTAATTCAACCATGTCCGCATATAATGTCGGCTCGCCTTGCGCGTTGATATGTGCATCAATTGAATCTTCCTTCTTGAACTCGATGAGTTTTTGTAATTCCTCCACCAAATAGTCTTTCTCAACGATATAGTCAACTTTTCGACGAGAAAAAGGACCCTCATCGACCGAGCAATAGATGCAGTTGAGATTGCAGCTCGTAAGCGGCTTTATCTCGATAAGATTGGTTCCTCTATCAACAAGCCCAAAATAATTGGTCCCCATGAGCGGAATGCCGCTATTCTTGTGGATATAGTAAGCGGGCTTGTGATTCATCCGATTCTTGAGTTGCAAAAATCCTTTGTCTATGAGCACATTGAACTTCCTTCGCGCGCTTTCTTCAGGGATCTTTTCGAATTCAATAGTGTGTTTTTCAATAGAGAATGGCGCGATCTTTTCAAGCAGTTCCTTTTGGATGTCGAAATAGAATATCTTGAGAAAGTGGACTCTAACCA
>CAZFPU010000210.1:0-3214 GCA_964521145.1 uncultured Methanosarcinales archaeon
TGATGACAATGAATATCATGTTGTCAGACAATTCAGAGTGTTGCATTTTAAGGAAAACAAACCTGACATCGTCCTCTTCATCAACGGACTCCCAATTATCGTGATAGAGTGTAAGAGTCCTACTCTGAGAAATCCCATGGCTGAGGGTATGCTACAGATGTCCAGATACCAAGAGACCGAGGACAAGTACAGGAATGTTGGCTGTCCAAAGCTCTTTAACACAGTGCAGATCGTAGCCAGTACTTTCAAAGACCAAACCAAGTACGCCACAAACTACACACAGGAGAGACATTGGTCTGAGTGGAAAGAGCCATTCCCTTATTCCATTGAAAAAGTCGAGAAAGAAATAGGCAGAATTGCATCTCCTCAAGATAGATTCCTCTACGGAGTTTGCTCAAAGAAGAACCTTTTGGATATCATCCAGAATTTTATCGTCTACGAAAAAGAGAACAACAGGATTGTCAAGAAAGTCTGCAAGTATCAGCAATACCGAGCAGTGAACAAGCTCGTCAAAGATTTGGAAAAGAGAAAATCCACTAGAGGCGGTGTCATCTGGCATACGCAAGGATCAGGAAAGAGCCTCACCATGCTTTGGACTGCTGTTAAACTAAGACGTATCAAGTCCTTGCACAATCCAACACTTGTCATTGTCACAGATAGGGTCGACTTAGATGAACAGATCAAGGGCACATTCATTAGATGTGGATTTCCAAATCCAACACACATACGTTCAGCAAAACATTTACAGGAAGTATTACGAGACCCAGTAGGGCAGACTGTCATGACGACAATTCAAAAATTCCAAGAATCTGCTGAAGAATATCCTGTTCTGACCGAAGATGAGAACGTATTTGTGATGGTAGATGAAGCTCACAGAACGCAATACAAGATGCTTGCAGCCAACATGAGACAGGCAATAAAGAATGGAACATTCATTGGATTCACAGGAACGCCAATCAGCAAGAAATTCAGAAACACCATAGACACCTTTGGATCATACGTTGATGTCTATGATCATAACCAAGCGGTAGCTGATGGAGCGACAGTACCAATCTTCTATGAGGGAAGACTTGTGGAAATGTCTGTCACAAATAATAGCATCGATCAACTCTTTGATAGGATCTTCAGAGAATATAGCCAAAAAGATCGAGAGAAAATCAAGAAGAAATTCGCAACACCAGAGGCCATAGCAACAGCCACAGGCAGAATCAAGACAGTATGTCTAGATATTATTGAACACTTTGAAAAATTTGTAGCCCCAAACAACTTCAAAGCACAAATTGTAACTGTTAGCAGGGATGCCGCAGTCAAATACAAGCAAATGCTTGACGATCTTGGAGCGCCCAGTAGCGAAGTTCTCATCAGCAAGAATCATAATGATGTCGAAGCACTTGTACCATTTCACAAATCAAAAACTGACGAGCAGGAAGTAATCAGAAAATTCAAGGAAGAAGCGGATCCAAAGATGCTTATCGTGTGTGATAAGCTATTAACCGGGTTTGACGCACCAATTGAACAAGTCATGTACTTGGATAGTCCCCTTAAGGAGCACACATTACTCCAAGCAATTGCGAGAGTCAACAGAACCTATCATCACAAAAAATACGGCCTAATTGTAGATTATTGGGGCATTAGCCAGGATTTACAGGAAGCCCTCGATATGTTCTCGCAAGAAGAAAGTGAAGGACTTATCAATCTACATTATAAGAAGGAAAACTTGCCTCGGCTGCAAGCAGCCCACAATGTGACTATGAATTTCTTCCCAAATGGATACTTGCCCGACATGGAAAAATGCGTAGCGTATCTTGAGCCAGAAGACAGAAGAGCGACATTCAATACACTCTTCCTGAGATTCTCAAGTTACATGGACATGCTACTGCCCGACCCACTTGCATTGCCATTCGTGAAAGACTTCAAACTTTTGGCAGAAATTAGAACAAGAGCAAGAAATAGATTCAGAGACGATCAACTCTCACTTGACGAGTGCAGTGACAAAGTCAAACAGCTCATAGAAGAGCACGTCAAAGCAGAAGGCATAACACACCTCATCGCACCAACAAGTATTTTCAGCAAGAAATTCGATGAAGAAATCAAAAGACTATCAAGCGACGAAGCAAGGGCAAGTGAGATAGAACACGCAGTAAAACATGAAATCCACATAAAAATACACGAAGATCCAATTTATTATGAGTCGTTAAAGGAGCGGCTTGAGAGAATCATCAAGGATTTCAAAGAAGGACGAATTAATGCAGCAAAACAACTTACCCTCTTAGGAGAGGTACTAGAAGACATGAGGCATCCAGAGAAACAAGCAAAAGAGGCAGGTATCGATCCTAAAGTATCTCCTTTCTTTAACTTACTGAGTAATCGAGAAGAGGACAATATGTATGTTAAAGAGAGTTCAGCACAGTACGAAACCAAATCAATTGATGCTCCTAATCAAAAAGAGCTAGCAAAAACAATCTTCGATGCCTTGGATGAGTTGGCTGTTGTCGATTGGGGCTTTAAGGAGGATGTCAAAAGAGAGATGAGAAGAAGACTTAAAAGAATACTTCGAAGTGCAAACGTCAACGAAGATGAGATAGAGAGCCTTGTTATCAAAATTATGGAGCTGGCAAGAGCGAGGTTTGTTAGATGATCGCATCCGATTGCATACAATTCGGAACAACTAAAATCAATTACGACATAGTTTACAGTGACAAGAGAAAGAACGCAACTCTTGCAGTGTATCCCATGAAAGAGGTAGAAATCAGCGTTCCGAAAGACTTGCATCAAGAACACATTCGCAGCATTGTGAAAAAGAAAGCTCATTGGATCATCAAGCAACTAGTTTGGTTTGAAGAAATAACGCAATTCGATAGTAACAAGGAATACGTCAATGGAGAAACATTTCTTTACCTTGGCAGACAATATCGATTGCAGATCCAAAAATCAGAAGGCAGGGCTGCAGTAAATATCTTAGGAAAAAGACTCCAAGCGATCATTCCGATCAATGCCACTAAGCATCATGAAAAGAAAGTACTCAAAGCAGCAATCTGGAAGTGGTACAGAGAAGAGACAGAAGAAAAAGTGGAAACCCTTCTTAAAAAATATAGCAAAAGACTCGGCGTCTTACCCCCTAAGTTCGTTATCAAAAATCAGTACAAAAGATGGGGAAGCTGTACATCGAAAAATCAGCTTATTTTCAATTTTAGTCTTGTAATGGCGCCAGTTA
>CAZFPU010000211.1:0-3213 GCA_964521145.1 uncultured Methanosarcinales archaeon
CGTATATCTGATGAAGCGCTTCCTGCTGCATCTTGTTGCCAAGCCATGCGCTCAAATCCCGCTCCATGTCAGCCCAGCTCATCGCATGATGCACATCGAGTTCAGCTTTTGCATCATAGCGCCCAATTGATTCTGAAGGCGTCACAAAATCATTGTCAGGATGCTTCAATAGTTCAGAGGGCAAATGCTTTAGGAACTGGAAAATGCCCGTTTGGGCCCATTGGTGCTCTCCAAAGGTCTCATAATCCATGAACAGATTCAAAACATTGCCATTGCCATTGATAGCGTTCGTCCATTTGGAGAATTTCTCAACGCTTAATGGATAATCTGCCCAGCTTTTTTCTGAGAATCGAAAAGCGATGTCATCACTGAGCCTGTAATTTTTCAAAAGAAGCTTTATCGAATCGGTGCCAACGGGCTTATAGAGGAAATTGGGACTTCTCCACCCTAAGATGTGATCTGCCCCTTCTGCCAAGATCCCATCATAGCCCATCTTCTCGATATGCTGGGCAAGCTCGTTGTAGTAAATAAGTTCGGTATTCCTAAAAACACGTGGCGTGTAATTGAAAAGCTGCTGGATCTTTTTCCGATGCATTCCTACCTGGTGCTTGAACTCGTCCTTTGAATAGAGAAAAGATAAGGAATGATAATAGGTCTCATCGAGAAATTCGACATTTTTTGTCTTCGCAAGTTCTTGAAATGAATCTATGACTTCAGGCGCATATTCCTCGAACTGATCAAGCGCAACCCCTGAAATGCTGTAGCTTGCCTTGAATTTTCCATCAGTTCTTTCGATGAGATCTAAAATGAGCCTATTGGTTGGAAGATAGCATTTCTTGGCGACGCGCTGCATGATCTCCTTGTTTTTTGCGTGATCGAAATAGTCATGCGTATGATCGACATCAAAGACGCTATATTTTCGAAGCCGACAGGGCTGATGCACCTGGAAGTAAAAACAAACACTCACCATTTTTAAAATACAACGATAGAGGGGGTTTAATAAGTTTTCGACGCAGGGAATTTTTTGAGTTAGAAAATATCAGTTTGACAGTCACCCCATCAAATCTACAGGTATCAAAACGAATTTTTTTGAATTCTTCATGTAATCGGCCTGAATTTTTTTTTTAGGTGTCCGCTCAATGTTTGATAAGCAACAAAAATCAAGATATCGACAATCATTCTTGCAAAGGGCAAAAAAATATAATCCATTTCGTTTTCAATTAAAAATGAAGAAAAAAGATCCCAAGGACTATTGTTTTGGCAAGAAAGTTACCGAATGATCTCTCTCAAAGTCAGTTTATTGTACACGTCAATACACTTGTCCGCAGGATCATCCCAGCTGAATTTGCGAATTTCTAGATCCCCGTGCTCCTTAAGAGTATCATGCAATACCTTGTACCTAAGCGCTGCGACCATCTTATTGGCAAGATCATTCACATCCCAAAAATCTGCTTTGAGGCAGTTGGTTATGACTTCGGAGACCCCACTTTGCTTTGATATCAAAATGGGAGTTCCCGATTGCATCGCTTCAAGCGCTGTAAGTCCAAATGGCTCAGAGACTGATGGCATCACATAGAGGTCTGCCATCTGATATGCCCTCTGTACATCATCATTTTGCAGAAATCCCGCAAATAATACTTTATGGCTTATGCCAAGCTCCGCAGTTTTTTCAATGATGAAGCGCTCCATGTCCCCGGTCCCCGCGATGATGAATTTCACGTCGGGCATGATATCAAGGACTCGTTTTGCCGCATACAGAAAATAATCAGGACCTTTTTGCAGGGTCAATCTGCCAAGAAACAATACGACCTTATCCTGCTTATTTATCTGGAATCTTTGCGTATCTTTTTGTTCCACTGCATTGTGCACAACACGCATCTTGTGTTCAGCAATGCCATAATGTTTCATGATGAGGTTCTTAGTATAATTAGATACAGGCAAGATGATATCTGCTTGCTCCATGCCATAGCGCTCAAGATCATAGACGGATTGGTTCACTCCATGCCCACCGGTGCGATCAAATTCCGTCGCGTGCACATGAACAACCAAGGGCTTGTGCTTTACCTGCTTGGCATTGATCCCTGCCTGGAAGGTCATCCAGTCATGGCAGTGAATGATATCAAATTCTTCTTCGATAGCGATCTGCTTTGCAAGCTCCGCGTATCTTCTTACTTCCTCGAAGAGAAATTTGCCATAGATCGGGCCTTTCTTCTCTCGCTCATAGAATTTCTGCTTGTATGAGCGAGGGTTCATATATGGATCGAGAATGGAGTCGATGTTACGAATGCTCACCTTTGCTGGAACCAGGTTCAAAAAATCATGCACTTCGTCCGATGCATACGGCATGACAAACGTGATATTAACGCCTTTCTTTGCGAGGCTTTTGGTGAGTCCATAACAGGCTGTTCCAAGCCCCCCAGAGCTAAGTGGAGGAAATTCCCAACCAAACATGAGAACCCTCATGATATCCTCGGCAGTGAGAAGCGTTTACGATTCATTTTCTCTTTTTTGTTTGTTTTATTTGATTTGTTTGAATATGATTTTGTATTTTGGGATTCATTATTTAATTAAAATCAACTATTGGTCTTCGTTTTGGTGTTTATCTATTGGTCTTTCGAATTGTTTTGCTTCAAAAGCGAGTTATTTAGGCGCAACCAATGCGTTGCGCAATTATAATGCCGCGTCTCGCCCTTATTCCTTGAAGTTTTCAGGACAGTGCGCGGCTGCAACGGCCATCTGAATAAGCATTTTTTCAAACCATAACCACAACGGCTATACAATCAGCTATATTAGTCCTTTTTTAAACTATTCTTAAATACTTTTCTTTCTACTACATAAAAGTAACTTTAGGGCACTGGGTGTGGCAAAAGCAAGCCTGGTGTAAAAAATCATAATGTTTATATAGTAAGATTGATTTTTAGCAGTTGGGGTGTGGTTACGTGGTAATACTTTTTGATCAGCATAACATACAAGATAATATTTATGAGATTGTTTTCTCGACGACGCAGCAGATCATCGTATCGAGGGTTCTCATTGACTACTTAAAGCAGAACAACGGTGAACTCACCAAGACCAAGTTAAGCCTGTTCGCAAACAAGCTCAATGAAGGAAAAGTAGTAACGAAGATAGAGGAAGAGCCTTTCATCGGAAAGCAAGTCAAGTTATCCTACAACAAAAGACAGTTCTATGACCGGATTTTGACACCGATGAAAA
>CAZFPU010000212.1:0-3211 GCA_964521145.1 uncultured Methanosarcinales archaeon
TACGTCGAGGGCGATTTGAAGACGAGAACGCGGCAGATGCACCTTTTTCAACGGCTTGTTAGATGGTGGGCGATGAAGTTAACAGAGCAATTGGCGGCCAAGAACGCAAGTAAAATTCCAAAGGACATCCCTATTTTGGTTCTTGAAGATATTGAATCAATGAGGGAAGAGCTTCTTTTTGCCTTGGGCGAACTCGGTTTTAACGGTGCCATTGATGCTGCAGGTTCCATTGCCGAAGCCAAAAGTTATCTCGATAAAAAAGAATATTCTTTTTTACTCTTTGACTGGCAATTACCAGATGGAAGTGGTGTGAAACTGCTCAATGAGTACCAACGTGGCCACGCTCAAAAACGTATTCCTGCCCTCATGTGTACCTCTAAAGATAAAGTCGATAACATCCTTGAAGCTTTGCGTTCAGGTGCCCACAACTATCTCATCAAACCTTTTACGCTGGAAATGCTAGCAGAGAAAATGGCCTATGCTTGGGATGTTTCGATGCGAGAAAAAAAACAAGAAGATGAATAGAATGGTTTCTCACGGGGCCGGTATTGGTGGCACCGGGATGCGAAAGATAAATTGAGCACCTCCACCGGGGCGATTTTTGGCCAAGACATGACCGCCGGCCTGAAGAACGGCTTCACGTACCGCTGCCAAACCACTCCCTCTGCCTGAAAATTCACTGACTTCTTTTCGTGTCGATTTCCCTTCAGTAAAACATTGTTCAGTATCATATCCGTGGGGAAATCCTTGACCATCATCATTTATTTGAAAGACAAGATCCTGGCCTTCTTGTTCGAGTGAGATGCTTATTTGCCCTTTCTTGTCTTTGCCTTTTTCCATTCTTTTTTCAGGCGATTCGATGCCATGATCCAAACAGTTTCTAAAGATATGAATCAACGAGTAAAAAAAACTGTTTAAGGCATTACTAACATAAAAGCGAATACCATGATCAATAACGTTTAATGGGTGTACTTGCTTGCCCATTTTTTCTGCTATGCTAAACAAACTCTTGGCATAAAGTGAGGTTACCTGAGTCAGATCTTTTTTAAGAGAATGTTGGTTGATACCGTCCATAAATCTCTGGGCTTCCTCAGCGCTAATGTAATGAAGCAAGAGATCTTTTAAGTTCTTTTTTCCTATCTTTAGTTCTGCCAGTTCTGCCAGTTCTTCTTTTTCTTGGCCAATACCACCGAGCAACTCTTCCAACTCATGAGTTTTTTCTTCAAAAAGTGCTTCAATTTTTTCTAATTGCCGAGTTATCTCTGAGGCGGGCATGGCGGCAGCATAAATTTGATCTTCAAGGTGATGCAGATTTTGAGAAACCTGAGCAAAGCAGATCATACCGGCAAGGCCTTTTAGCGTATGGATATCTCTTTTAATTTTCGATGCATCTTTGGGAGCATTCTCTTTGGCAGATGAAAATAAACGTCGCATTTCATCTAGCGAATTTGCGTACAAAATTCGATCTTTGAGCATCAAGCTGGCGGCCCGGACCAAATTATTTTTTTCCTCGATTTCTTTTTGTTTCAACCATTCTTGCGTTCTATCAGTGGCAACCAAAAAGGCCCTTTTGCCATCTTGTCCTTCTTCCATTTTGTGAAATTCAAGATCGATATAGCGTGGGACTTCCTCATCGACAATATTTTTTGGTGCTAACTCGACAGCGTGCTCGAAGGGCAAGATCCCTTCAAATAAAAAGGCCAACCAATTTGAAAATTCTTGCTTGGCACCCTCCTGCTTGAAATTCATAAGTTCGCCCAAAACACGTCCAGATGGCGAAACGCCGAAGATCTCTTCACAGACTTTGGTGTAAAGTGGGTAGCACAATCCTTTTTCATTAAAAGCAACCAGCCCTTGCCCAAGTCCTTCGATCATGGCATTGAGAAAGGAATTGGCTTCTCGCAGCTCACTGGTTCTTTTTTGGACAGTGTCCTCTAGTTTAAGATTATATTCTTCAAGTCGAGACCTAGCTTCTTTCAGTTGCTCAATCATTATTTTATTGTCTTCTAATTTCTTGCGGTACTTCTCATGCAGCTTCAACTCCAAGGTCATATCTCTCATGTATACAAGCCACTGATCTTTCCCTCCCCATGCAACCTCTCCCAAATTGCAAATGGAAACCAGTGCTGTATTCTCTTGCCCTTGTTGATCTTTAAATTGCAGCTCCTGATTGATCATGGGCGCTTGGGTCAGATGTCCTTCGGGCATGAGACAAAAGGATGTATCTTTAAATATAAAGAAATCGTATAACTTACGCCTACATAATCTTCCTGGCCCAACTTGCGCCATCATGGCCAAACCGGGATTGCAATAGATTACCTTTTTGTGCTCATCGCAGATGGCCACTCCATCGAAGATGAGATCGAGCAGCGAAAATTGTGAGAGCTTTGCGACCATACCAATGATCCTTTTACCCCTGTGTCTCCCCTCGTCGCTGGCCTATTCGTGTCAAGTATTTGAGAGCGCCAAGATTGCGGGACACAAGTGCATTTAAAGAATATACTTATTTTAGGACGTTGATATGAAAAGAGACAAGTAGTATGCTCAAAAAAGTAGTGATCTTAGCATCTCCTGCGCTGTCTCCAACGGCGTCTCCTGCGGAATCTCTTGCCTATAAACATGCCAGAGCTATCATGTTAGCGCTCGAGCTTTTCTATGACTGCAAGATCTTCGGCCCTACTCTGGATATAGTGGGAACTCAAGCATCGGATGGGCCGATTACGGGGGATGTTTTCCTATTTTTTGAAGACAACCAGGAACAAGAAAATAAAATACGAACATCTCTGCTTCAAACCAACCCCCATGCAAGGTTTGTCTCACGAATGGAACTTGCACTCACCAATTTCTCCGCTTCCATCATGACCAGTCTGGCCACACTTATTGGCCTTAACCCCATAGTTCCAGAAGCTACTATGATCTCCATACCTATCCAAACACTCTTATGTATCCCTGATGGCCCTGTCGATTTGTATATTAAAATTGGCAGTGGTCCCGATCCAAAATTTATCAAACGTTACAGTTATACCCTCCCTGGAACTTATGGCGAGGTTACTCAGTATTTTAAAAAGGGATTGCAAGAGTTCTACATTACCGCTGATCAAATAAATAAACTCTATGACTATGTTGAGCAGAAAATATTGTCGCAACTTCATCTTGGCGATACGCATGACAATCTCTGCAAGACGACCCTTTTGGATGGGAGCATGAGTTA
>CAZFPU010000213.1:0-3189 GCA_964521145.1 uncultured Methanosarcinales archaeon
TTTTTTTCGAAGGAAATGATCGTTCCCGACAAAGTGCTCATTGCATCGACTTTCACTCCAATCTTTCCTATCAAGTTCATCAATAGGGTGTATGCGCGACTTAGGCTGGAAAACACATTTAGCTATTTTTTGAACCTATACGTTGTCTATCATATTTTGCTCTTAAAATGCAAGCCTCTTCGTGATTTTGATGTGTGGCTAAGCAGGGGATTATACGCAAAAGAACTCGGAGTTAATAAAGAAAAAATCTGTTTCATTGATCACCACGCATGCCATGCAGCCTGTGCTTATTACTCTTCAAATTGCAACAAAGCGCTTGTTTTCACAATAGATATGATGGGGGATGGGGTCTCCATTACCGTCTCAATTGGCAAAGGTAGCACTTTACAGAGGATTTTTTTTCAGAACGGTTTTAATGGCCTGGGGGCTTTTTATGGCAAAACAACTATGATGCTTGGCTTCCGATCGACACGCGATGAAGGAAAAGTGACGGGGCTTGCGGCATATGGGAAAATCAACAGCGCATTGCTCGATCATCTTCAAAAAATTGTCCATTTTGACCCAACGACTGGAGGTTTTACGAAACTCAACTACTTTTGGGATATAAGAAAATCCCATCTACTATATAGGAAGCTTAAGAACGTCATAAGGGAGGATTATGCAGCCACTTCTCAACATCATCTGGAACAGGAAATAGTCAAATTCATAGACTATTGGATCAAAAGAACGGGCATTGATGATATTTGTCTTGCCGGAGGCACCTTTGCCAATGTAAAACTCAATCAGCGTATTCATGAGCTGGAGTCCATTAAAACTATTTTTGTTTTTCCCCATATGGGGGATGGCGGGACTGGTTTTGGTGCGCTTTTGAAGCATCTTGGACCAAAACCCTTTTTTCTGAAAAATCTGTATTTTGGGCCATCGTTTAGCGATACACAGATTAGAAAAGACCTCAAAAAAGAAAAAATGTCGTATTTTTTGTGCAGAGACATTGAAAGAGAAATCGCAGCTTTGCTTGCTAGGGGATTTATTGTTGCAATATTTAAGGGAAGGATGGAGTATGGTCCACGAGCTTTGGGTAACCGTTCAATCTTATATCAGGCGACTGATAAGGACGCGAAAGAAAAGCTCAATAAATGCCTTGCAAGAAATGAATTTATGCCATTTGCTCCTATAGTTTTAGATGAATATGCAGATAGCTGTTTTCATAATTTAGAGGGGGCAGGGCAAAGCGCCAGATTCATGACCATGACCTTTAATTGCACTGCATTTATGAAAAAAAAATGTCCGGGTGCCGTTCATACTGACGGGACTGCTCGGCCGCAGATTTTATCAAAAAATGAAAATCCTTCCATGCATGCCCTATTGAGCAGTTATCACTCTATAACAAAAATCCCGGTATTGATAAACACCAGTTTTAATATCCACGATGAGCCAATAGTGTGCAGCCCAAAGGACGCAATTTTGACTTTCAAAAAGAGTAACATCGATTACTTGGCGATAGGAAATTATCTCGTTAAGGCTCAGTAGAAAGTAGATTTAACAACAATCTTTAAATAATTTCGGTGCATTATGCGTATGGAGACTATAAAATGAATGTTCTATTGCTTCATCCATCGACATTTCGCAAGAATTATGGCGAGTATGCCGCCGCCGGTGGGAAATCGCAACCGCTGGGCATATGCTATATTGCCGCAGTACTCGAAAAAAACAAAATTGAAGTAGAAATCCTTGATGCTGACATACTAAATCTCACATATGAGCAGAGTAAAGAGCAAATTCTTGAGAAAAATCCATCAATCCTAATGATTTCGATTCTCACGTTTACCTACGATGACATGGTCAAGCTAGCAAACGAAATAAAAAATTTGAATAAGAGTATAACGATCATCGTTGGCGGACCTCATCTAGCGACTCATCCAGAAACTACGATGCGCAATGATTGCTTCGATTACGGACTTGTTGGAGAGGCCGAATACAGCTCCCTTGAATTGGCGCAAAAAATATTACAAGGAGAGGATCCAAAAGACGTGAGAGGAATCATCTATTGCAGGGATGGAGAAATCACAAGTACAGAAAAACGCGATCTTATACAAGATCTGGACGAACTTCCAATGCCGGCATTTCATCTCTTACCTCCTATGGAACTATACCGTCCCCAAATTCATTCATATCGCTATAGCCCTGTTGCAACCATGGTCACTTCCCGTGGATGTCCTTATCAGTGCATATTTTGTGACCAAGGGGTCTTCGGAAAAAAATTTCGGTATATGAGTGGCAAGAATATAGCAAATCAGATGGCGATCATACAAGAAAAATATGGTATTAGGGAGATCATGTTTTTCGATGATGTTTTCACCATTAATAAGCAGCGAGTGCATGAGATGTGTGATGAGATCCAAAGAAGGGGCCTTAAGATTGCCTGGAGCTGCAGCTCACGGGCAGACCACCTGGATAAGGGACTGCTTATCAAGATGAAGGAGGCCGGATGCTGGATGATAGGTATGGGAATAGAAAGTGGCAACCAGCAGATATTAAACTTCATAAAGAAGAAAATTACTCTTGAAAAAATAGAGGAAACCGTTGGAATAGCTCATGAAGTTGGAATCAAGGTGCGAGGCTTTTTTCAGATAGGACATCCAACTGAAACAGAGAAAACTATTGAAGACACGATCGTGTTTGCAAATTCACTTCCACTCTACGCGGCAGACTTTCTCATCTCAACACCTTTCAAGGGAACGGAACTCTATGATATAGCAGAGCAGTATGGGTCATTCGATTCGAGCAGCAGCACGAATTTTTCGAAAATGTTCCCGGCTTTTACACCTAAAGGGATGACCCAAGAATATCTTCTCAAGAAGCAAAAACAACTACATAGGCGTTTTTATCTTCGGCCAAAAAAGGTACTCGAATATCTATTGCTTATCCGTACCCTAGGTGATGTAAAACGCTATTTTTGCGGGGCAAAAATTCTTTTGCACTAGTAACTAGGAGAAGACTGCAGTTCTTAATAACAAATTCATGATAACATACTCGTAAGCGATAGCAAGACTCCCATTTGCTTCCCCTGCCAGACCATAAAATACAAGCTTGGCAACCTCAATGAGCAGACAATAACTCAAATATGGAATGGGGAGAAATACAGAGCGCTTCGAAAGCAGATCAGCAAGAAAGTGCCTGCATTGTGCA
>CAZFPU010000214.1:0-1962 GCA_964521145.1 uncultured Methanosarcinales archaeon
GCCATTCATTGATTCAATCGAGCAAGAGCCAGATCCAAAGCATGAAAAAATTACCAGCATCATTTTAGAGAATTATGAAAAGAGGCAGAGCAGTATCCTGCAGGAAAATATCCTCAGAGCCGGGTTTGTGAGAAGGTTTTTGGGGTAGAATTAAACTATATCTTAATTCAGGTTCCTACAAGAAAAATACGGGCAACAGAAATAAAAAAAATTCTTATTTTCTTTTAAGCAATTCAAGCGCCTTTTTAAACACATTCTGTGCGCTAAACCCATATTCCTGCATCACTTTCTCGCCAGGAGCAGAGGTGCCAAAATGCTCAATAGACAATGAAAAACCATCTTTTCCAACATATTTTTCCCATCCAAGAGAAATTCCTGCTTCAACTGATAGTTTTTTGATATCGGAAGGCAGCACCAAGTCCTGATACGAGCTCGATTGCTCATCGAATAGTTCCCATGAAGGCATACTGACAACCCGAACATTGAGATTTTCCTTTTCAAGCGTTTTTTTGGCTTCAACACATAAAGAGACTTCAGAGCCAGTTCCAATCAAGATCAGATCAGGACTTTTATCTGGATTTGTTTGCGATAAAGCATAAGCACCTTTCAATGCTTTTTCATGTTTCTCATCCATTGTTTCTTTCAAAGTCGGCAAGTTCTGTCTGGTCAAAATAATGCAGGTTGGGCCATGGATTCTCTCAAGGGCCGATCTCCATGCCGTGCTTGTCTCATTGCCATCGGCTGGTCTAATGACATGTAGATTTGGAATTGCCCGCAGAGCGACAAGATGCTCAATTGGTTGGTGTGTTGGTCCATCTTCACCCAGTCCAATGCTATCGTGAGTATAGACAAAAATAGATTGAATTCCCATTAATGCGGATAATCGAATCGAAGGTCGCATGTAATCGGCAAACACCAAAAACGTAGAGCATAAAGGAATATGCGCGCCATATAACGCAATACCATTCTGAATAGAACCCATAGCGTGTTCTCGAACACCATAATGCAAATTTCTTGCATCCCTTTGATTTGCCTGGAAATCCTTGGATAGTTTCAGATAAGTATTCGTCGAAGGATGTAGATCAGCACTTCCCTGGATCAGATTAGGAATTCTAAGAGCTATGGCATTCAATACCGTGCCGGAAGCTTTTCTTGTTGCCTGCACGTCTTTTTCAGAAAAGTTAGGTAAAACACCAATCCAGTCTTGCGGTAATTTCTTTGAAAAAGACGACTCTAATTCCTTTGCAAACTCTGGATATTCTTTCTGGTATTTTGTATACAGTTCATTCCATTTTGTTTCGTTAATTTTTATTTTTTCAACAGTCGAAGAGAAATGCGATTGTACTTCTGGAGGAATAAAAAACGATTCAGTGTATGGCCAGTCCAATGTTTTCTTGACTAGATTAATTTCATCGGATCCAAGCGGAGATCCATGCGCATCAGCAGTATTTTTTTTATTAGGGCTTCCATAACCGATTGTCGTTTTTAAAATTATCAATGAGGGAGTGTTTGTTTTCTGCGCAGCCTTGATTGCTTTTTCCATTGCGACGATATCTTCATTGCCATTCTCAATCAATTGTACATCCCAACCGTACCCTTCAAAGCGTTTCTGCACATTCTCAGAAAATGCAAGAGAAGTTGAGCCATCAATTGTTATCTTATTATCATCATAGATAGCAATCAGTTTTCCCAATTTCAGATGACCTGCTAGAGAGCATGCTTCATGAGAAACCCCTTCCATCAGATCCCCATCACTTACAATGGTATAGGTAAAATGGTCAATTATCGGAAAATTGGGCTTGTTAAAGCGTGCGGCAAGCATCTCTTCGGCTATCGCAAAGCCAACGGAGTTCGCGATTCCCTGTCCTAGTGGCCCCGTTGTTGTCTCAACGCCTTCTGTGTGCCCAAATTCGGGATGTCCTGGTGTTTGGCTTCCCAATTGGCGAAAACGCTTGATCTCTT
>CAZFPU010000214.1:1972-3169 GCA_964521145.1 uncultured Methanosarcinales archaeon
CTGTGCAGCTGCCTGAAATTTTTGATGTCTTCTAGGCTCAGTTTATAGCCACTCAGATGGAGCATTGAGTAAAGCAGCATGGATGCATGACCTGCTGATAAAATAAATCGATCCCTATTTTTCCATAGCGGATTGGAAGGATTGTAGCACATGACCTTGGTCCACAATACGTAGGCGAGCGGAGCGAGCGCCATAGGGGTACCTGGATGGCCAGAATTTGCTTTCTGCACTGCTTCGGCACTTAAGATCCGTATTGTGTTTATCGAGAGTCTTTCTATATCTTGCATGAGGATACCTACTGAATAGGGGATAGTGATGAATTAAAAGGCTTTCCATCGGCTGAAAAAACAGCCGGCACTAGGCCCTACACTCGCTAACGCTCGGTCACCTAGTGGTGCTGGTGCAATGGGGGATGGCCCCTACAAGGTGTCGCACGAGGACATGCTTCGCATGTCTAACAGCCGCCTCATAGTTGCATTCATATCATAAATATTAAAAAAATAGAATCAAAATAAAAACTTCAATTCAAAAATGTAACAATAAAGAAAGCAAAAGAAAAAAAGAAAAATTACGCTTTTTGCGCAGTTTTCATTGTCTTGAATGAGGTATCAAACAAGCTTGCTAAAGCCTGCGAGAAGAACGGGCTGTTGACCCAGATGCCGACATCATAGGTAGGATGCACTTCCTGATCGTCCATGATCATGAAGATGACTTCCTTGCCATCCACGATAATAAATCGTGCTTTTGCATCGGTGTGCCTGATATCGGCAAGACTGCCAAGGTCTTTGACCGCCTGCATGGTCTCTTTACCAAGCGGGGCCGCAATTCGTATCTTCACGCCTCGCTTCTTGAGCTTCTCAAAGGTTGGTTTAAAACCTTCGATCTTTCTCATGAGGCCTTGCGACGTTGTCATGATGTCAACAGATTCCTCTGCGTTCCTAATTGTCAATTCAAGATGGTTGTAGAGGTTATGCCTTCCTTTCAATGAACCAGAAAGGTCTGCAGGCTCAACAAGCTCAACACCTTGCGTGTGCAAAGTGTTCAATTCATTGACAATGTCGGTGTTTTTGAGCTCTTCAAGCTTCTTGATCTGCTCTCTAGCGTCTTCATTGACGTTCTTCTTTACCCGCTCAAGAACTTCCTTAGGCGGAACAGCCAGATATTTGATTGGCTTTCCAAGCTTCATGACCACAAAGC
>CAZFPU010000215.1:0-3160 GCA_964521145.1 uncultured Methanosarcinales archaeon
TTCATCGGGACGTTACTGATCATACACAAAATTATCGTGATATCTCCATTACGTAATATCTGAAGGTTTCGAGCATGTTTCAGTCACACACAAATGAAACGGGCGCTCTGAATCGATCTTATCGTAAATTTCCCCACCTACGGTTTTAAGCGTCCCTGCCATTTGAAAACTACCAGCAACGGTGACTTCTTTATCGCCATATACCATTGCAGCCCCCTTATCCAAAAATATCGGACCGACTCTCAATTCATCTGCACCATCAGACCCTTTTTGGACACTGGCTGCTGCCTTATCACTTGATGGGCCATCTGCTAAATAACCAAATTTCACTGTTTTTCCATCTTGAGTTGTAAATCCTGCCCGATCCAGTTTTGCGATCTTGAAGGTGGCATGTATTGCCTTTAGATTCACTTTTGGAAGAATTCCTGCCTGCAGACTGTCAAGCTCTTTATCGGTAAGCGGCGTTTTCTTGTTTTCAATGTAAGTCCATGCGTCTTTTTTTTCTATCTGCCCCTTCTCTATGGCCTGCTTGAATTTTGCTGAATCTTGCATAGTTTCTGCAATATCCTTGATTTTTTCGCTCTCAGGCAGGGCTGCAAATGAAAGTTGAATTCCAAGAAAAATCATGCCAACTATGACCAAATAAACGAATGACTTTGCAATTATTTTCTTCATACTCGTTCACCAATCATACTTAGCCGCGAAATTGAACACATACGGCTGATTGTCTATCCTCAGATTATTAAACGTAAGGGAATAAATGATCTTATTCTCTTCCATTTGGATCAACTCAAAAAAATACTGATTATCATACGCAGAATTTGCAAGGAACTCGAAATGAACCGATAATGGATCTTTCTTTTGCTGTTGCATCACTTCATCAACAACCTTGTATACGTCATTGAAATTAAAGGGGATACTAGCTGAAAAATCAGAAAAGGTAACCGTAGATGAGCCCTTGCTCACCTCCAGAGGGTAATTAATATCAACTAAAATGCTATCGCTTCCGATTTTAGCATTCGCACTTGGAGTTAGGGCACTCACCGAAAAGCCCTGCTCTTCTAGGCTTTCAAATCCCCGTGCGCAGTCATCAATATACTCTTCAATGTATTTATTAAGTTCGAATTCAATGGTTGGAATTCCAGGGACATACACCTGATCAGCATCAACATAATAGGGAACCATCCCCGTGACATATTCAAGCCCAGGCGGAGGCTCATAATATCCCCCCTGCTGTCCAAGATAGAACAAGCCTTGCTTAGTGACATCTTGCAGGCAGGATTCCACCAAAGCGCTCACTTCGGGAGTTTCGAGGTTCTGTGAAGCGATATTGCCTGTGATAGCCTTTGGCTGCGTGAAGGCAAGCAGAGAGATACCAATAATAGCAACGATTCCTACTATAATGAACATGCTTAGCTGTCCCTGCTTTGAGAACATAGCCTATCTCTCTGATACCCTAATATAAATCTTTTGCTTTAGCAAAAATCAACCATCAGAATGTCAATTGGTTCATCCAAAGTTTAGCGCAAAGTTGAAAAGATAGGACTCAGATTTTATTGAAGACTGCGGATCCTTGATAGAATACATGAGTTTTTTCTTGTAGGGAAAAATAGTGATATCGACATCGTGCTCCGATAACGCAGTGAGGTCTGTCCACTCGGGCTCGGCTTGATGAAAGGCAACGATTTCATTGGTTATATTAAGCAAATACAGCATACGCACAGGAACACTAGTGGAGAATTCATCAAAGGTAAGCGCAGTTTCTTTTTGTACGCTCACTAGGAATTGTTGTGTTACCGTGATATCTCGCTCATTGAGTTGCACGGTGCTTTTGGGAGCTTCGTAGGTAACCCTCCAGCCCTGACGCTCAAAGTCTGCAAAATTCTTAAGACAAATTAGCATGTTCTCATCAATATACCCTGCAAGATCAACTTCAACTGCTTTCTTTGAGGGGACCTTCGATGTTTTTAGATCATACAAGTATGCAATCTTGTATTTCTCACTAGTAATATAC
Organism: uncultured Methanosarcinales archaeon; assembly: GCA_964521145.1. Classification (GTDB taxonomy): domain Archaea; phylum Nanobdellota; class Nanobdellia; order Woesearchaeales; family GW2011-AR4; genus BS150m-G66. The sequence goes on from CAZFPU010000215.1 coordinate 2,015, forward strand.
GATTTTGGATCAAGATAGCCCCCTTGCTTTCCGATTATCACCAGTCCTTTTTCTGACGTATCTTTTAGGCAGTCCACGATGAAATTATTGATGGTCGCACGATCAAACTGCAGTTCAAGCTGTTCCTCTGGCTGCTCCTTTCTTAGGCCATATAAGAGCAAGAGAACTAAAAAGAGGATAACAAGGCCTATCAGAATAAATAAAGTTATCTGCGCTTTTTTTTGCCCCATGATCCCCTTTTTTGGTGGATTCGGGAAAGGATTGTTTATAAGTCTTGTGTTCTGGACACTTTCGAGAAAAACCTTCGCATCATTAATTTACGTAATCGATTAAAAAATGCCAATTAAGAAAACTCCAGTAATTTTTATTCATTAAAACTAAAAAAAGCGAAAAACATTTTCATGTGGGCTTGTTCTAAGCAAATTTTTAGAAAAAGTAAACTGATTTAATCTAGCATGGCTGTTATTCTTGTGTTTTCAGGGGTTAAAATATGAATCGTATTAGCCAAGATCTGCTGCGCATCCTCAGACGAAAAAACAAGCTTCCCCTCAAAATAACTCGTCTCATAACTTCGTATCCTCTCTTGCTGCACCTGCTCCTTTTCTAACTTGTAGTCTATTCGGATCAACCGGTGCACTTGAGCGCCCAGTTCTTTTTCCCTGATCTCATAATAATTGCTTGGGGTCGCGATTGTTTTTATTCTCTTATCAAGCAAAGGATTGGTTGCATTCTTGCTCGTCATGTTGGTTTTATTTCCCTGATACAAGACCACATTGCTTGCGATGCTCAACCCTTCAATGAACGTGAAGTTGGAATCGAACTGCATCTGTATCCTGAAATCATCGTTGTCTCGAAGCAAGGAGTCCATAAGCAGTGAAGCTGGCTTGCTGTCCCGATAAGGATATTTGAGCATCTGGACCACTTTAGTCAGGGATATTTTTTTATCGACAAAATCAATGAGTCCATCATAGAAGGTGAAGTAATCCAGGGGCTGTTTCTTTAGGCAGAGCTTGAATGTCTGCCCTTCTTTTGGAATTATTATCCCAAAATCTTTAGTTATATCGCGGTCATTGTACCAATAGACGGCTGCCGGAGTAAGATCGAGGCATGAGAAGCAGTTCGAGCCGTATTGGATGGAAGCTGTTG
>CAZFPU010000216.1:0-3152 GCA_964521145.1 uncultured Methanosarcinales archaeon
ATCTGAGGGATGACATCAAAACGGCAACGCTGCGATTGCGACGATCGTATGCATACATTCCTTCCCTTAATCTAGGCGTAACCTTAGTGGCAGGCAAAGAATCGATGCTAGATCTCATAAAACAGGCAGAGTGGCTCTCTGGCTATATCTCATTCTTGGACCTCATGCCCAAAGAGGATGTGCAGGAACTCTTAGAGCAAAAGCTGATGACCAAGCTAATGCAGGATCCGAATTTCCAATCAAGTCCTAAGCAGGCGCAAAGGATCATACGGTCATTTGGAGGCAAGTAACATGCCAAAATCCAAGAATGTTATCCAAGACCTGCAGCCAGTCGATTACAAGAATAGGATATTGATCCATGAATTCCCTCTTTCACATCCGCTCAAGGACCCTTTCATTGCAGGCGTTTTGGAAGATCCGCGCTGGTTTCTTCAAAGAGTTTCAAAAGAGTATAGGTATCCGATCCATGAGCATGCCACCTATCTCGATGTACTAGTAGAAGAATACTCAATGAAACAAGCGGGGCGAAGATTATCACTTTTTCTTATTGATGATCGCTTGTACCAAGAGCATGGTCAAAAAATCGCTGAGGGGGAAAATCAAAAAGAAAAAGAGGGGGTGCTTGAAAAGATTGCCTATTTTGAAAATAAAGATAAGCCAAGCGATGCAAGGCCATGCGCAATATTTGATTATGCTATTGATCATATCGACGGGCCTTTGAACTATCGCATTGAAATTACCAAAGGGCCAAAAGACACGTACCTCCTAAAACGCACTATCGAAAAACCAAACGTGGCCCCTTTCCTCCTGCATACATTCACCGAAACCGAGGATTACCGTTCTTATGCAAGAAAGATGATGCGGCATTTGGTTACCAATGATGTGTTGCCCCATACTGAAGCCAAATACGAGCAAAATCTTATCCTTTTGCCACGAGCAGATTATAAGCAGGCTTTTGGTGAGCTTAAGAAAAATCAGTACGATGACAATGGAATTCCACTAGATCCGTTGGAATTTTTTAGGTATGCTGCCAAGGTTCTGCAAATAAATCTCAACTATAATCAAAGAATATTATTTCGAGATCACGATCAGACCCATCCGAGCTTAATCAGATTTTTGCATATTGATTTTGATAGGAAGTCAAAAGATAGAACTCATTCTCTTGAAATTGAGCTTAGCCTATGGGGAATCCAAAACGATCTAAAAGGGGAGCTGATCGGTCAGGAAATCGTCAAATATCTCAAAAGAGAAAAATCGTTTCCAGATGTATCCTTGATTGATTTTGATCTAGGCAAGCATTCTTTAGATGTGTTCAATGAGCTGAGGCCCTATATCACGGCATCATTCAAGTACGCGAACAGCGAGAATCGTGGGCACGTATGGCTTCATACAACGGTGAACAAACAAGGGATTTTTACAAAAAGAACTCTCTCTCGATTAGGCGCAAGAAAGGAGCCCTATTATAGAGAGATATTCAGTAACATCAAGACAAAGGATTATCGTAATGTCATTTGGCGCATGCTCGAAGCCTATGCAGAAATACCAACAGAGCAATGGCAACAACCAGGCGCCTTCAATACTAACTTGCAAACCCCTTCTGAAATAGAATCCATAGTCTCAGAACTTTTTGCAGGAAGCGAAGCCATGCAGCTCCAAGAGCAGATCAAGTATGGGCTGGTATCGACAAGACATGTCTCCATTCCAAGACTCAATGCGGGTGTCATTAAACTCCCTGCCGCTAAGTCTTTACCCGGGCTCATCGAGCGCGCGCAATATCTCGATTCATTCCTTGAATATTTAGGCATCGACATGCACGAAGTCATTGAACGCAATCTTCTCAACAAGCTCATGCGTAGTGATTTCCAGACTGATCCAATGATTGCGATGAAACTGATGGAGCGTTTCAAACATGACTGATCTTGTGAAGTTTGGAAGCAAAGAAATTAGCAAGGCCCGATCTTATATCACGAACGTTGAGCACTATCCCGTGAATGGATTATTGCCCAATGATCCCTTTATCTTAGGCATACGATTAGATCCTATAGTATATCTGCGAACACAATTGAAAAAGCAGCAAGCAGATTACTCTCCTATCCAAATAAGGACATCAGCAGAAGCTTTTCAATACTACATCTATACAAGCCATGGAAAAATGCACATGCGAATCGCATCAAAGGATGGCAAAGAAAATCTCGAAGAACTCTTGAATGAGCACAAACTGGATGCCAGAACGCTTCTTGAAGAAAAAGATAGTTTAGCATTGGGAAAGAAAAGCCAAGATCTTGTCTATGAATTCGAATTTTTCTCGCAGTATACTCCCTACGCAAAATTGCAGATAGAGCAACCAGAGCCTGGCGTTTTTAGGCCAAAATTTTTGGAAACGGTTTCTAAAACCACTCCAAGACAAATTGACTGGGATGAAGATTATCGTGCAATCCTCTATGAGATGATCCATAGCTTAGGAACGAATAGAGTGGAATGGTTTCCCAGACCGCCACAATCCCTAGAGCCTACAGTGTTGATGATACGCGATGAGTATCTTATTAATAAGAAAGAGATGCATAAGATCCATGATGAGAAAGGTATTCCACTTGATCCGCTCGAATTCTTCCATTTTGCCTCTAAAAAGCTTGGGATAGGTCCTGGCCAAACCTCTGAGGCAAACAGGGAGTTTCCTATCACCAAAGAAAGAGGGATATACAACAATACGTTTGCCACCATCGATTACTCCAATAATTCGGATACTACAGAACATAGGCTTCAGATACTGCTAGAGAATACACTTTGTAATAGCGAGGATACCAAAGCAAGAGCAATAAAGCAGGCCTTCACGAAATTTTTGGCGGGCGAGGACTCATACCCCTTGGTCAGCTTTGATTCTTTCTCAAGGAATTTTCGATCGCTTGATGATCTGGGTTTCTTGAAAGAATACGCAAAAATATCATTTATCTATCAGCAAATTCAGAATGGCGCTGAGTCCACTATCCATATGTCAACAAGCCAGTGGGGGAAATTTGTGTATCGCAGAAGAAATTTTCAATCGCTGGGCAAGAACGCGGATCCAAGTTTTCGCGGCTCATTGTTTGTTGGCGGCGGCGATTATCGCCCGAGTCTTGTTCGAATCCTGCAATCTTTTGCTGGCAAGCCAAGAG
>CAZFPU010000217.1:0-3120 GCA_964521145.1 uncultured Methanosarcinales archaeon
CGTTATCTTTCTCATTGCAGCTTTTTCTCTCCGCTCTTTCTCCTTTTTTGTGATGCTTTCTTGTTCTCTTTCTCCCATCTTTCGTTTTACTGTCTTTAGCATAATGAAAGTGTCACGCTCCATCTCATCTAATCTGAATATGATGAACTTTACAGCTGACAATAGGCGCGGAATGAAAACGTTTTCAATTGCATTTGATTTGCGTTTTGTTTTCTCTATCTCATAGAGAAGTTTTCTAAGTGTAGTCTCTTTTTCTGCAACATCTAGAACCATCTTGTGAACTTGCTGGAATGCCTTTACTGCCTCGCTTATCGAAGTTGGAAGCTCAAGTAGGTGTTCTGTAAGAATTTTTTCGCTTTGACCGCCCTCTAATTTTGGGATGCGAACGCCCATGACATTTTTTGGCTTTATCAAAAGTTTGCTTAGCTGCGGGATCTTCATGGCCTCGTTTTCAAGTCTCATTGTTCCTGCAAGCATTTCGGCCATCCTGATGCTCTGGTATCCTTTCATCAGCTCTGCCTGCAAGCTGCTTCTTAGTGCTGCCGCAGTTTTGCTTGCATTAAAAAATTCTAAAATCAGGGCCTGGCGTTTTAGTTTTAGTAATTTTAATCCCTTGTTTGCGATAAGAATTCGCCTTTTTGTGCGAATGTATTCAAGACGTGTTGGGCGTATGTTAAGCGCTGTAGGCAACTCTAATCGCCGCCTTGAGAAGAAGAAGACTTCTTGGCATACTTTGCTATGAACTCTGGTTTGATACGATTCATTTCTGATTCGTTAAGACCGCTAAGCAGTTCCCAACCAATATCTAGAGTTTGTTCAATGGAACGATTTTCATCTAATCCCTGATTTACAAACTTGCGTTCAAAGTTGTTTGCTATTTTCAAAAACTTTCTATCCAAATCGCTTAGAGCTTCTTCACCAACTATTGCTGCCAGTGCTCTTGCATCTTTGCCCTGCGCATATGTTGCATAAAGCTGGTCTGCAAGATTTCGATGGTCCTCTCTTGTGCGTCCCTTTCCTATTCCCTGGTTCATCAAACGTGACAGGCTTGTAAGGACATCAACTGGTGGATGGATATCTCCTCTGTGCAAGTCTCTGCTCATGACTATCTGGCCCTCTGTGATGTAACCTGTCAGGTCAGGTATCGGATGTGTAATGTCATCTGCAGGCATTGTAAGAATTGGTATTTGTGTTACAGACCCTTTTCTTCCCTTTATCTTGCCTGCTCGCTCATAAAGTGAGGACAAGTCTGTGTACATGTACCCTGGGTACCCTCTCCTACCTGGGACTTCTTCACGTGCTGCAGAAATTTCTCTTAATGCCTCACAATAGTTTGTCATGTCAGTGATTATGACAAGAACATGCATCTCGCGTTCATATGCAAGAAATTCTGCAGTTGTCAATGCAAGTCGCGGTGTAAGAATACGTTCCATGGACGGATCCGATGATAAATTCAAAAACAAAGCTGTTCTGCCAAGTGCTCCGCTTTCTTCAAACTGCTTTACAAAAAAGTTTGCCTCCTCGCTTGTGATTCCTATGGCAGCAAAAACGACAGAAAAGTTTTCAGCTGCTCCAAGAACTTTAGCCTGTCTTGCAATCTGGGCTGCAAGTAAGTTGTGTGGCAAGCCAGCGCCAGAAAATATTGGAAGCTTCTGGCCTCTTACAAGGGTGTTCATACCATCGATGTTTGACATTCCTGTCTGGATGAACTCTGATGGTTCTTCTCTAGAGTATGGGTTGATAGCAGAGCCTACAAGATCAACTTTTTGTTTTGATACAATCTTTGGTCCGTTGTCTCTTGGGTTCCCAAGTCCATCAAACACTCTTCCAAGCATCTCATCAGATACAGCTAATGTAGCAGTCGAACCTGTGAACCTTGTCGTAGTCCCAGAGGTAGTCAGTCCAAGTGTTGGACCAAAGACTTGTACTATTGCTAGGCCTTGTCTTGTATCAAGAACTTGCCCTTGACGCCTTTCACCATTAACAAGTTTGATCTCAACCATCTCACCATATGCTGCATTATCAACACCTTCAACAAATATCAGCGGTCCAGCAATTTTTGATAATGTTTTAAATGCTACTCCAGACATTTTAGTTGGTTACCTCGATTAACAGACTGTTAAACTGTTGATTCATACTGGTTTTAATTTCATTTATCAGCTGTTCCACTTGTTCTTCTTTTGTCCATTTTATTTTTGATATCATCTTTCTTACCTCGAGCTGGCCTATTTTTGATGAGGTAACGCCTTTCTTTATTGCCTCAGTCTCTTTTCTGCCAAACTCCAAGATTGTAGAAAGCATCAGAAACTGTTTTCTAATTGATGTGTATGTATCAACTTCATCATACGCGCTTTGTTGTAGATAATCTTCTCTAATGGAACGAGCTGTATCTAAAACACCTTTTTCTGGTTCTGGTAGTGCATCATATCCTACTAGTTGAACAATTTCTTGTAACTCCGATTCTCTCTGCAGAATTTCTAGCGCTTCTTTTCTTAATGTAATCCATTCATTTGAAATATTCTTTTTGTACCACTCTCCCATGTTATCAGCATACAAAGAATAACTTGTCAGCCAATTAATTGATGGAAAGTGTCTTCTGGAAGCAAGACTTGCATCCAATGCCCAAAATACTCTTGTAACTCTTAGTGTGTTTTGTGAAACTGGCTCTGAAAAGTCGCCTCCTGGTGGGGAAACCGCTCCAACCAAAGTCAGAGAGCCAACTCGTTCTTCTGGTGAAATTACAATAGCCTTGCCACCTCTTTCATAAAATTCTGCCAGTCTTCTTCCAAGATATGCAGGATATCCTTCTTCACCTGGCATCTCTTCTAGCCTTCCAGAAATCTCTCTGAGGGCTTCTGCCCATCTAGAAGTGCTGTCTGCCATAAGAGCCACTCCATATCCCATATCGCGATAGTATTCGCCCATTGTAATTCCAGTATAGATACTTGCTTCACGTGCTGCTACTGGCATGTTAGATGTATTTGCAACAAGGATAGTGCGTTCCATCAGAGGACGTTTTGACTTTGGGTCTTCTAGTTTTGGAAATGTTGAAAGGACTTCGGTCATCTCATTTCCTCGCTCGCCACAACCTACATAGACTATAACATTACTGTCTGCCCA
>CAZFPU010000218.1:0-3108 GCA_964521145.1 uncultured Methanosarcinales archaeon
GCGGCCTAAAAAAAATAGAGCGTGATCTAAACATCCAAAGACGAGAGCTTGTTGCAGATCTTGATGGCGGTGATGCGCTGACCTTATGGAGATCATACAAGGCATCAGGCGATGAGTATTATCTGAACCTATTGATAGAGTATAATGAGGAAGATATTATTAATCTAAAAAAGATTGCAGATTTTGGGACTAAAGAATTGAAGAAACAGCTCATGCAGGAAATTTTGGTGGAAAATGGCGGACAACAAAAAACGATTAACGTTGAGCATTTTCCTCGGGGTCGAGCGTAGCGTCCGCCTACACGAAGGGACTGAGTGTATTAGCCTTGTCCCCTTTGTCTAGCTGCGATCAGCTGGGAACTTCAATTACCGCTTCCTTCTGCCTGACATCGCTTGGCAAGGTTGCGATCTGCAAACACACTTTAGCGACTTCTCTTGGATCGAGCATTTTTTTCCTGGCAGGATCATCTTTTGGAATATCATGGATTGGGGTGTCAGTTTTCCCTGGATAAATCGCAGTCACATTGATTCCTAAATCCTTGAGATCCTCATGCACCGCATTAGAGATCCCTGCCTGCGCGTATTTTGATGCGGCATACACAACTCGGTTGGCCTTGGTGTTTTTTACCGTGCTTGTTATTATGTTGATAATGCATCCATTTTTTTGCCCAACCATTACTGGAGCGATTTCTTTTATGGTATTGAAGTAGCCAAATGCATTTATGTGCATATGCGAATCGAAATCCTCATAGCTGCATTCCAAGATAGAGCCCCATTTGGCAATCCCAGCGTTATTGACCAGAATATCGATCTTCTTGTATCTTTTTACAATATCCTGGATTGTTTTTTGTACTTGTTCTCTATTGGTGACATCCATGGCTATTGACTCTGCATTTCCTTTTTTCGATTTCAATTCCTGTTCTAGTTTTTTTAATGGCTCCAATTCCCGTCCTGTTAGAATTACGGTAGCTCCTTCTTGAGAAAATAGTGTTGCGATCTCCTTTCCAATCCCAGAACCAGCGCCGGTAACCAATGCGACTTTATTTTTTAATTGCATTTTTTGGATTGTATTTTTAATGGCAATAATTTAAATGATTGAAAAGGGCAAAAAATTGAAGTGTTATTGTATTATTCCCATAATTCGCGGTGCCGGAGCGTAATGAGTCAAGAAGCGCAGGCACCGCACTAAATTCTGCCGAAGGCGCAATGAATTTTCGTAGTCTTAATGAATACTATTCGATCAGGATATCAAAAACCATCATTTTGAACAGTTCTTTAATTGATGATCTAAAAAAATTAACCCGCTACCAATTTCTTATTCGTCTCTATTTCCCTCATAAGTTGCTGGTAATTTATCTTCAATGCGTTATTATCGGGATTTCTCTGCATCTGGCTCTCCAAAATCGATTTTGCCTCGGAGAATTGCTTCTTATGCATCAGCAGAACCGCAAGATTATTGGCAGGGCTTGGGTTGTCCTCATTTAATTCAGAGCTTTTCCTGAAATGCTTGATTGCGCTCTCCATCTCGTTCTTTTGCAGATAAACCTTTGCGATATCTGAATGTATCAATTTGTAATTTGGATCTATGGAAGCCGTTTTCTTGTAGTGCTTAAGGGCATTCTCCACATCACTCACGCTGTGATAATACCTGGCGGCATAATAATTGTAGCGTGCGCTCTGCGGATCGTCTTTGAGCTGCTTCATTATGAGATTTGAATAGAATTCTTTCTTCTCGCTCGTCACTTCCTCGCCTTTTACCGATCCAAGGTGATGCAGCTGTACTTTGGTCTGCTCAAACTGCAGCTTTTTGTCGCGCATCGAATCCTCGACAAGCTCATGCACCCGATGCTTGAACTTGATCCCCTTGCCATTCTTGAATAATCGTACTAATTGCTTTTTGATTAGGAAGGGATAGTGTTTTCCCGATTCAAAATTAGAATTGTTCTTTAAGCAGCCGGCAACCGACTTTGATACATAGGAGCATTGCTCAAAACCAAACCCATAGACATTCTTTTTCTTGATGAGATCTTTTATGTGTTTTTTGCTGGAAGCATCCAATATTTCATCAGCATCCAAGACCAAAACCCATTCTTTGCTTGCTTTCTCGATGCCAAAATTGCGAGCTTTGCTAAAATCATCGACCCATTTGAAATCATAGATCTTATCGGTGTATTTTTTTGCGATCTCCTTGGTAGCATCAGAGCTTCCGGTATCGACAATGATTATCTCAGAAACAATATCTTTTACTGCGTGCAGGCATTTGTCTAGGTGTTGCGACTCGTTCTTTGTTATCATGCAAAGGCTGATAGCCATCTATTCACCCCATATATCTGTCTTGATCTGCTCTTTTTGAGTGCCCATCTCATAGAGCATATCTCTAATCACTTTGACGAATTCATTTGATCCGCACAGGAAGAAGAGGTCATTTGTTATATTAAAAACATTGTCTTTTAGAAGCTGCATGTTGATCCTTCCAACCCTTCCTTGCCATGCGTGATCTTCATCAAGGCGTGTCAGGGTGGGGATAAAAGAATAGTGCGCCAGCTGATTCTTATAATCATCAAGCTCTTTTTGATAGATTATTGATTCTAGTTTCTTGACGCTGTAGAGCAAATTTATTTTGTTTGGCAGCTTTTTATCCTTGCAATATCTAAGGATACTTCGCATAGGCGTTATGCCAAGGCCCCCTGCTATCAATACCATATCATTTTTCATCGAGTCATTGAAATAGAATTTGCCATAAGGCCCAATGAATACCAGTTCATCGCCTGCTTGCGAACCCCATAATTTTTTGGTGAATTCCCCGACCAGATCCAGGGTGATATCTAAAAATCCATGATCGGTTGGTGAAGAGGCAATGGAATAAGCGCGCTTGAAAGTGGCGTTACCAGGAAAATGCACCATGAAAAATTGCCCGGGAAAAAAATCCATGGGAAAATCAGAAGGAAGATGCATGCGAAATGTCTTCACTAATGGCGCTTCATCGATTATTTCCTTTATTTTGAGCGTATGTTCCTTCATGGTTTTTGGATAGGGAAGTTGCTTTAAAAGATTGTGATTTGATAGAGGGTTTTTTGGGTAATTCTCGCTTCGCTCGGGTTAGCGCCTT
>CAZFPU010000219.1:0-3107 GCA_964521145.1 uncultured Methanosarcinales archaeon
ATAAACTATGTTGCCGTCCATTTCAATTATCGATTTCAAATATAGAAAAAGAAGGACGGGCATTAGAAAGACATTCCAGATCGCAGAGATCTTGCCCAATGCCGAGGCCAATGTGTTGGTCCAGGCGGATCTGCGAACAGGAAAATTCAAGAGCATGGCTCAATCAAAATCACTCATGGCAACGATTGGATTGTTCACAGGACTTACAAGAAATGAGCTCAATAGATCGCTTCGGGAGAAAGAGGCAGTGCTCAAATACCTAGTGAAGCAGAACATCAATACAGTCGATACCGTTGGCAGGATAATGGCAGAATATTATACCAATGAAGACAATCTTATGAGGCATGTGAAGCAGAACAAGCCACTATAATAGCAAAAAACAGGTTTTTGAGAAAATGATTAGTGCCTCTAAAGGTCGAGCACATGTTAATTTTAAGCAAACAAAATGTTCATTGGGCGCTTTGCGCAACATTTAGTGATAAGACCGCTACACTCGCAGGCTCGTGAACTCAGGGCCTTCGATCTCTGAGCAATACGCTAGGGCCTCGCAGAATGATAGTGACCGAGCGTAGCGAGGTCGCCTAAAATATCAACTGCGCAGACTGGAGCGAGATTGAGAATTTTCTCAAAACAGCAATGATAGATTATGTTTAGGAACAAAGCACATGACAAACAGACTCTTTCAATTCATCGCGCAACGCATGCCTGAGCTTCGCTCTGATCTACGAAGGGCCGGCATGCTTGATAAGCCCGAGGAATTTGTCAGAAAGACCGTTCTTACCGCATTTTACATGAGTTTTGGGTTGCTTTTTACCGTGGGAATGATTTTGGTCAAGTACGGCACTCTCAAAGTATTCATGCTCATTTTCATACCGATCCTCTTCACGATCTTCTTCATGTATTTTCTCAAGCTGCCGCAGGTTCGCATCGCAAAGAAAGAGAAGGAAGTCACAAGAGAGATCGTCTTTGCGGGAAGGCATCTGATCATCGAGTTGGAATCGGGAGTGCCGCTATACAATGCGATGGTCAACATCTCAAAGAACTATGAATTTGTGGGGAAATATTTCAGGGAAGTCATTGACAAGATCGATCTTGGAACGAGCATGGAAGAGGCCCTAAATGATGCCATTGAGAATGCCCCATCAAATGATTTCAGAAGGCTGCTTTGGCAGGTGCTTAATTCGATGCAGACCGGATCTGAGATATCAAAATCACTAGGCATCGTGATGGAACAGATAGCCAGAGAGCAAACCATCCAGGTCAGCGAATATGGAAGAAAACTAAACCCACTGGCGATGTTTTACATGATAATTGCGGTCATCTTGCCTTCCTTAGGGATAACCATGGTCATCGTATTGTCATCGTTTCTTGATCTGCAGCTCAGCCTCACTATCCTGCTGGTCATTGCAGGCATGCTTGGATTCCTGCAGTTCATGTTCCTCTCCATGATACGATTCTCAAGACCGGCAATCGAGTTCTAAATGGCAAAAAAGATGGAGCAAAAAAAGGAGAAGATTCATTCAAAAGTCGGCAAGCTATCTACTAGTACAGCAAAAGAGCCGGGTTTTTTCACCAAACTATTCCAGAAAAAGAAAGCCCAGGCAAATAAAGAAAAGAAGCTCGCGGATCCAAAAACTACCAATAGCAAGGCACATCACGCAGAAATTCAGCATTCTATTGGTCTCGCTAAAAAAACTGCTGCAATAAAAAAACCAGAAGCAAATGATCCAAGATTAGATGCAAAGCTACCCGCTACACCATCAAGAGCGGGATTTTTTTCAAAGGTCGCATCATTTTTTAAGAAAAAACCAAAGGAAACAGTGACAATAGAAAAACGGCCTGAGGCAAAATCCAATGCAAAACTATTAGGCCAAAAAATAGAGAAGAATCTGCAAAAAGAGGTCATAGCCAAGGAAGAAGCCCAGATCAAAAAAGATGAAGCAGCGAATGCTGCGGCATCATCAAGCGTGCCATCCTTAAGCCAAGGCAAGCAAAAAGAGCCATTTCTTTCAAAGATGAAGGGCCTCTTTGTAAAAAAAATAAGCCCAAGCGAGGCAGCCCTTGATAAGGTATCATTTCTTAGGCGCAAAAAAAAGAGAGATAAGATCAAGCGGCCACTCGTGCAGGAGCGAAGATACCAGCTCAAGAGTTATCTTGATAAGGCAGGGATTTCCCTTGATCCTAAAAAAATAGGGAGGCGCATTTTTGATTTTGCGGTCCTGCTCAATTTATGCATTAGCGCCTATGCAGTATATATCGTTGGCAGCACTCGAGGCTATACGCTCTTAGATGTGATTCTTGGGTTCCTCTTCATCTGGACAGTTGTTTTGGGAGCGATCATGGTGATCGCCTGGGTGCTGCTCTATGTGTTCCTAGACCTTAGGATCTATAACAGAAAAATGGAGTTAGAGGAAGTCCTGCCCGATTACCTGCAGCTTACCGCATCAAATATCAAGGCAGGCATGACAATCGATAGGGCACTCTGGTATGCAGTACGTCCCCGCTTTGGAGTTCTTGCCAATGAGATAGAGATGGTTGCCAAAGAGACCATGCGCGGTGTTGATCTTAAGGATGCTCTGCAGATGTTTGCGAATAAATACGATTCCCCCTTGTTAAAACGATCCATGAGTTTGCTTATTGAAGGGATCGAATCAGGAGGAGAGATCGGAACGCTGCTCAACAAGATCTCGATCAATATCCAGGAAAACAAGATCATGAAACGAGAGATGGCAGCCAATGTGAGCACCTATGTCATATTCATATCATTTGCGACCATTGCCGCAGCTCCTGGGCTTTTTGCCCTCTCGGGCGTGCTTATCCGGGTGATCTCAAGCCTTGGCGGTGCCATGGGTGATTCCGCAGGCAGCGGTGTAGGAGGGTTTGCGATCTCCTTTTCAGGTTCTGGAATAGAATACGGTGATTTCAAAATATTTGCGATTGTGTCGCTTATCATATCTTCTTTCTTTGCGAGCATGATAATAGCAACGATAATGAAGGGCAACGCAAAAGCGGGAATAAAATACATCCCAATCTTCATCATATCCACTCTCCTTATCTTCCTTACCGCTGATTTTGTTCTAGGAAAATTCGTTGGATTTATTCATTGA
>CAZFPU010000220.1:0-3098 GCA_964521145.1 uncultured Methanosarcinales archaeon
TAAAGATAAAAGATCCCGCGATACATGTCTCTCCTAAAGTGCTAGAAGTGCAGCCAGAGCCAAGCGCGCTTCGGGTCTCTAACACTACCCAGGCCCTGCAACTCTACGTGAACAAGCCATTCAAGAATTGCAGGTGGTCAAGCCTCGATGTTGCCTATGATGGGATGAAAGATTCATTCAATTGCAACACGACTGTCTATGACATCAATTTCATCCCCGGAGTTCCCCTTGGATCATTTCGATGCGATGCGAAGCTTGAAATAGACAAGCATAGGTATTATTTAGCGTGCATGGACTGGTACAACAGGGCTTCCACTGAAAATTTTGAATTGGCTATTCCTTGATTTTGTTGTGCTGGGTTTCTAAATGACGGTTAGCATCATCAGGTCGAGCCTTGCGATTCTTGGTTATTCGTGTGTTGCGGGGGACGCCCCCAGCTCCCCACCAAGTCTGGCACGTGTGTGCGGCATTCACTTCGTTCAGCCCCTCCATGTTGCAAGGGGATTGAGCGCAGCGAAAATCGCCTGTCGGTGTCAACGAACGATGTCGTTGCGGGGCAGCCACACCTTATTTGCAAACAGTGATAGGCGAGAAGATGCTAACCCGACCGAAGGGAGAATTTAGAACGCCTCACAGGTCTGCGATAAAGAATAAACCAAGCACTCAATAAAAATAAAATAAGAAAAATAAATCAAAAAACCTAAGGGCATCCCTGGGGTTTTGGACCGCATAATTCATTTGCCTTTGTCGCGTCGATCCCCTGCGCCTGCTTCTGCTTTATACAGTTGTCTCGATCGATACAAGCAGTATTCTGCTGATCTTTCTTGTCATCGCAGCCGCCACCACCCAATAGGATCAGAAGCGAGATCAGAGCCATGGCGATGATCACATTCTTCATTTGCTTTTTTTGCTTGTGCATGGTTACCTCGTTGATTTGAATTCTTGATCGTCAAATTTTGCAGCCGCCTATGATAAAAATAGGTTATCATGTACCGTTAGTATTGTTGCCATCGTTAGTCGTGTTTTTGGGTGCAGCGCCTGTCCATACACCACCGCAGGGATTTGGTCCGCACAGCTCCTTGGCCTTATCATCAGGAACATTTTGCGCTTTCTTTTGGTTGATGCAGTTATTGTAATCGATGCAGGCTGTGTTTTGCTGATCGTTTTTTTCATCACAGCCGCCTGCTGTTGCCAAGAGAAGCATAGTAACCAGCAATGCGCTCAGAAGCACAGATCTTACTGTCTTATTCATTCTTTTCCCTTCGTAATGATTGCTTAATAAAGTTTTTGTTTTTATCTATGCAAGTAGGAACGTTTTTAAATGGGCGGAGTGTCCCAACTCTATAGCGGGGTAGGGCTCCTGTTGTCTGAAAAGACGCAGGCCTAAGAGTCAGGAGTGCCCGGAGACCTTAGAAGGCCGGATGGCTCATAAGCAACTCTGTGACACCCTCAGGTCGGCGGTTCAAATCCTCCCCCCGCTACTATGGCTCTTCGGGGATTCAATTCCTCGTGAGCATCTTTCTCATAAATTTTCTATCATTTTTCATCTGGGATAGTTTCAACTACCAAATTATGATTTTCTCACTGGACATTTAGACGCCAGATATAAAAACCAATTATGTAGTTTCATATTGAAATAATTGATGTAAAATGATGATTGATAAAAAATTTTTGAATAAATACTTCAAAATTGAGGAAACCGGCGACTATCTTAAGCTTCGTTATCCAAAAGCAGCAAACTATATTGTGATTAGCAAAAATTTTGAGCTGAATGAGGATGTGGCTTCTTTGGCTGGAATGATGCCTGATGGGAGCCTAATAAAAGATTTAAGGAGAGTTTACTTTCATCAGAAAAAGGACATTACCAAAATTTATTTGTTTAAGGATCTCTTGATAAAATTGTTTAGACCAAATAATACTATCTTCATTCGGAATGGAAACGGTACTATCGATGCATATACTAATTCAAGAACGCTAGCTATGTTCCTCTACAAGATACTTGATTTTTCAAAATCGGATGAACAAATGAAAATCCCGTGTTGGATATTTGCCTCTTCAAATGCTGTGATGCAGGCCTATCTCACGCAAGCATTCGATATGGAAGGGACAGTTCTAAAAAGCCTTCATGAGATAAGATTTATCACCAAGGACAAGAGATATGCAAACGATCTTCACCGATTGTTAAAAATGCTTGAGATTAGGTCAACGGTAAATGAGAGAATTGGCGGAACCCATAAAACACTGCAATACAGAATATCCATATATGGAAAGGATAACTTCATTAAATTTAAGGAAATCGGATTTAGCGTTCCATTCAACAAGGATCGTTTTGAAAATTTATGTAGGAAATACAGGATTTAATGATTTTCCATCTCCTCAAACTCCTTGAGCAAAGTCCCTTCATACGTTTTCATGGAATATTCAACGTTATCAAGATTTTTCCCTTTCAAAAACTCTAGATATCTATTTTGCTTTTCCTCAGTCCAGCTCTTGAATAAGAATAGCGTCTTGCAGATGTAATCGCGATCGCAGTATGGATCCAAGACCCGAAAGTCCTTGCCATTGTGCTGAGCTGGATGCCCGGGGCAGAAGAATGTCTTGTCCTTGTAAATTAAATTGGCGCAAATGCCTGATTCTTTTAAATGGCCCCTTCGTTGCATGAACTGCGTTATTGATTCCTTGTTATCGAACTCCTTGGTGCTCATCTGGACATCTCTTAAGAGCTTTTTTTTGTTGCTGAATCTATTTCCGCAGCAGCCAAAGCAGCTCAAGTTCAGATCCTTTAGTTGGCATAAGATGACCATTTAGGGAAATAATATGAGAATGAATAAAAAAGTATGGGAGAAAAGAACTGCTATAAAATCAAGACACGTTTTTTGATAAAGACCCTAAAACAGTAAAAAATTTGAAGATATTCAAAAAAAATAGTTGCTTAGAAAATCCTATTCAAACACCAAGCTATTCTCTCCTCTTAGCTTGGTTATATCCGCATCGGTTCCATACACAAGCATCATTTGCCGTGCGGATAGTTCATAATCCAAAGCGCCGCTGTCCTGGATGATCTTTGAATTTGAGGTTATTACGACCGTTGAGTCTTC
>CAZFPU010000221.1:0-3080 GCA_964521145.1 uncultured Methanosarcinales archaeon
ATCGATTAAAGAACGACTCATACCGCCCGCGTTTGGACGCGTCGGGCGCGCCCGTGAGCAAAGCGGCGGCTTGCTGATGAACGGCCCTGTTGAAGGCCGCGGCGTCTTGCCGCTCATAGGAGTCGAGCATCTCCCAATATCCGGCCGCCACTGGATGATAGGGCTCTGCCCGCATGCGCTTCATCAGAGCGTCGCCCGCGGCGGTCCAGTCCTCCGGCTTTTCCCCCTCCGCTGGCGGAAGCGCGCGGAAATAAGCGATCTCAGTCAGGTAGCGGTAGCGCTCAAAAAATCCGTTGAGCTTCGATTCATATTCAATCAATCTTTCATGGGCAGTTGCGTTTTCACACAAGCAAGTCATCTCTCCACTAATTCTTACGCCAGAATAACCCTCATGGGTAACGCTTTGTTCGATTTCACCCAATAGGTCTACCATCTTTTTTGGATCAAAAGGGCCATCTTTTAGATACGTTTCTTGCTTAGTTAATATCACGAGCTGATGTAAATTGAGGAATGTGTCTATGTCAATTCCTCCTTTTTCTAATTCCAAAAGAACTTCCTTTTTTGAATTCTCATCTGCAATATAGATACACTTTTGATTATTATGCAATCCATCCTTAAAGAAAGGAATAATCGCTGAGAATTGATGTTCTCTGTTAGTGTAAATCGAGCATAGATGGTCTCCAAGTTTTATTTTCTCAAAAAAACTTCGTCTCCATTCCAAGGTATTTTTAGACATGCTAATCTGGGGGGGGGCGATATAATAATGTATTCTTTTCATTCCTCAAGGAAATGTTTAAAGAAATGAAATGTGGCACCAAGGGAGCATCTTCGGATTAGGAATTCTAGAAATTAAACTTTATTCATCTGGAGAAATCGTTTCGATTATCTCATCAAATACTTTTCTAAAAGTTTCATCATCCAGAATATCGATTTCTTTGATGATTAGGCTCTGGCTTATTCGTGTTATGGTGTCAGCTCTAACTTGACTTTCATCTTTGAGTTTTCGAGCAATTGTGTTCTTAGATGAAATCTTTACAGAGAAAGGCCTATCTTTGATTGATGAAGTAAGAGCGCAAATTATAACATCTTCTCCTTTGTTGAATTTTGGATTAGAAACAATAAGGGCAGGGCGAACCTTGCTTTCTGTTAAATCAGAAAATGGAACAAGAACTATGGATTTTTGATCAACCATTTTTTAAAGATATTTCTTCCAGGTTTTTTCATCCTTTTCATTATCCCACACTTCATCAAAGCTTGGTTGGGCTAACAATAGAAAATCCATATCTTCAAGTGTTTCTTTTTTAGAGTCGACCATTTCAATCGGAACCTAAATTTTCCCCCATTCTGCATTTTCAATCCTGCGCACAATAAAATAATTTCTTTGCCCCTTATGCCCTAGCTTCCCTTCACGGACCTGATACAAAGGATTATTCACAAAACGGCATTCGACATAGCCTTTGCGTAGCAATTTCTGCACAATAAAATCGAAGGCCTTGGGATTGTAATCCTCATCCCTATCCCTGATTTTGACTGACTTTGCAATCTCCTTGAGGTCTTTCTCTATGGATTTCTGATCTTTTACGCTTCCAAGGATTATGCACATATGCTCCCCTTCAACCCAATGGTATTCAAATCTGAAGAGATTCAATCTTTGGTTTGCCATGCCTACACCCCATACTCGGAATACTCAGTGATCCCCTGCTCTACTCGAAGGTTCTTATATCTATCGGGATTTTTCACAAATAAGCTTCCATAGCGAGAGAGCATCTGTTTCCACACCGATGCGGCATACTTATTCTTAGTGAGCAAAGTATCCTTGAAAACCTGCTCATTGCTTGCATACCAAAAGCCGGTAACCTTGTCTTTGGAAATCGTTCCAACGATTGATTTGACTTTGATAAAAACTATTTTTTTCCTTCCCAAAACAAATCTTCTCTCAATTTTTGTGTTTATCACCTCAACAATTTTTGGGTTAAAATACCATCCAAAGCCATTGTGCTTTAATGCTTCCAAGCCAGTGATATAGTATGATTTTATCCTGTTTTTTTCGATTATCGAGGAGATATGCCCAAATGATTTGTCGGGTTGTTTGCCTTTCATCATTGGTTTTCAAAAATCTTGCGTCAGATTCGCTGTTAAATGTCCAGTTATGCAGAGAGCTTTTCATTGATGCTTTTGAGGTTATAAAGGATAATTTGCGAAAGGATTGCGACAAGTTCAGTATCATCCCTTTTTCTTGCTCCCTTCGTCGCCAGAACATATGATTCAAGCATTCCCAGAGGGATGTCAAAAATAGGTATTCCGTTCATTTGCAGGAATTGGAATGTGATCAGCCTTGTTGTTCTGCTGTTCCCATCAAAAAAAGGATGGATGTGCTGGAATTCATTATGCAGATATGTCGCAAAATCCAAAATTTCCTTCAAGGAATGCTTTTTCCCCTTCACAAATGCGTTATATGATGCCAGAAGCTTATCCAAGAGGTTCTCGATATCTTTGAATGGGGCCACTGAAAAATCCTTGTTTCCCCGAATGTATACATCATCATCCCTTATTTTTCCTGCGTACTCGTGGATGTGCGAAAGGGCAATAAAATGATAGTTCAAGATAGATTCCTTGGTCAATGGGGCATCGTCTCGCGCGTTCTGGATCATCTGCAGGAAAGCCTTTTGATAATTTTGCACCTCATTGACGGATTCGATGCTCACGTTTTCCGGAGTGATTTTTTCTTTGAGGAGCTTGAAAGTCTGGGCAAGGGTGAAGGGATTTCCCTCGATGCTAAGGCTATGGTGAATGAACCTGATCTGGAAGTTTTCCAAGGCTTCCTGATACTTTCTGTTGTTTTTGACTCGCAATTTCCTGAATTTTGACAGTTCTTTTTTGATCAGTTCAAAATACTCGCCAGCTTCTTTCCTTGCGACCATTGGCTTGTGCCCATAGTATGCAACGATATCCCCCAATAGGGAATTATAAGGCACGGTTGCATTAAAGGGCTTTCTGGACAGAACAATGAGAAATCCATTTTTTTCCAATGCATTGGAAATTTTGGCAAACGTTTTTGGGTGTACTTGAATATCTCTGGA
>CAZFPU010000222.1:0-3028 GCA_964521145.1 uncultured Methanosarcinales archaeon
AAGTTGGTGGTTTTATGTTTAGCGATTTTATCTTGTGCGAATTATTACTGGGGTCATCGTCGTATTCTTTTTTTCTATTTTTTTCTTAAGACTTTAGGATGGTTTTTTGCGGCGTTCTGATCGAATGCGTGTCTGATTGTCTTGAGGAATTCGCGCATATCTGCTCCAAGTTCATCAGTTATCGCTAGGAATACGATTTCATCATCTATCTTGCTGTATTGGTGCGCAATGACATTTCTCATGCCTTTGGCATTCTGCAGCTTTTTTACAAGAGCAGTATCGCCAATGTTATTTTCTAATAAGATGGCAAATGCATCTGCATCGTCTTCTGGCAACCTCCAGTTGCTGTTTTTTATGACCATGAATGCAAGGTCGGTTGCAGCTTCAACTATTTTTTCTACGTAGCGCTCGCAAGCAGCTTTTTTTTCTAGACTTGAGAGGTACAGATGCAGCGATGGCGGCGTGATCTGATCAAGCTCGCCTATATACTGCTCTAGTTGCGCAATCTTGTCAGTGATTCTTTTTATCATGCCTTGGCTCCAAATACCTTTTCCATCCTTTGAAAATATCCGTCATCTTTCATATGGTGGATCGAAAAGCTGATATTATCATATCCTTTGCTCCTGAAAAGCACCCGATGGCATCTGGCAATCTCCCTTTTGATTTTTTGAGGTAATGCATCGAAAACCTGCACATCGTTTTTCTTGGATACTTGCCCTGCTATTCTTATTCGAAATGCCATAGC
Source organism: uncultured Methanosarcinales archaeon (assembly GCA_964521145.1). GTDB lineage: Archaea > Nanobdellota > Nanobdellia > Woesearchaeales > GW2011-AR4 > BS150m-G66. The sequence continues at coordinate 746 of CAZFPU010000222.1, forward strand.
ATCCCTGCGTGAAAGCGATTTTTTGAAAACGACGCACAAATCTATGTCCGATCTATTCGTAAACGTATTATTTGCAAAAGATCCGAAAAGAAGTATTGATTCTATCATGTCTTTGTTCTGATCACCTAGAATGACCCTTACTGTTTTCTCAATGATTGATTTATTATGCTGATTTTTTTCAAGCTTGAATTCGTGCGCAAATGGACTTATTAAGCTGATAAATTCGAATTTTGGCTTGATATCGCGGCTTAAGCGGTTCTTTTCTGATTGAGTCAATGCAAGACCATCTAGCTGACTGAAAATGATCTCAAGTTCTCTTTTGCCAAATATTTTCCGTGCGGATTTTGTTTTTAATATTTCTCTCAAAATAATCACCATTTAGGTTATAATAACTATAATCTAGGTTATATTTAAATTTGTTTATTTTATTATGCTATGGGTGTAATACCTCGCTGCTTGCAGCGGCCTATGTTGCATAGCGTGATATTCGAAAATTTGGAATCTGGAATTCGCGTAATACCCCACAACTTGCTGTGATTGGGATAGCGAAGTCCAAATTTTCGTTTTATTCACTTTGCACACGGATTACAAGTTAGGCTAAACTATTGCATTGTAAATGAAACCTTGAATAATGCGATTTTTCTTTTGTTTTTGAAACTCATTGGGTTTTTTGTATTGGGACTAGCCAACCTCTGGCGGTGTTTTTGCTTCGACAACCATTTTTGCAAAGCTCTCCAAACAACTTGGCAGTACAAGATATTGGGTAGTGTGGCTACATCAATGTCAAGCCATTTTTTGGGTATGCTATCCTAATTTGATTATCACCGAACCATCCTCGGAGGCAACGGTAAGGTTTTTTGCAGCCCCTCCTGGGGAAGTCGTGTTGATAGTTGGCATCGCTGCTGAGGGATCGAGCCAGATGGAGTCTGTGGCGTCTGAAACCTCTAGTTTTTTTCCTGGGGTTCTTGTGTTTATTCCTAAACTTACTGGTCCCCAACTTCCAGCACCATCGAAGAAGAAATTGTTGCCATCATGACCAAGAGCGCCAACGGTCTCTCCGCTGTCATGGAATGTGATCGTCGTGTAATCAGATCCAGAGAGCAATATATTTGCATTCCAGCTGCCTGTCCACCCAGAATTTGCCTGGTAGTCGGTGCCAGTGCTCCCAAGATCAAGCGGCGCTCCGCTATCAAAGGCGCTAACACCAAGATTGACATTGTCATTGATATTCACTTCGCTGTCGCTATCGTACAATACGCCAGTAATGTCGACGGCATCAAGGAGTTGAAGATCGCCACCATCATCGGCAACACCGCCACGTGCCTGGATTGCCGCTTCAGTATACACCGTTAGGCCGTTGAAATACGCACCTCCTGGGGCTATGAAATAGGATGATGCGGTGATATAGGGATTTGCTGCGTTAAAGAGCAGATTTCCGCCTGCATTCTGCGCGCCGGTGATTATCAATCTTTCTGCCTCCAGTCCTCCGCTGAAATTGCCGGTTGTGGCATTAAGGTTGCCTATCTTGACCATCGTGCTTCCATTCAGCACCATTTTCTTATCATCAGTAAAATCAGCAATGGTAACTGACGCGTAATCAAGCTCGCTATCTAGCACCGAATCCGCTCCTAAATTATCCGCGTCTATGACACCACTATCAATTGAGCATCCATCCTCTCCTGCAGTGCAGGTGAACTCGCCAAAATCTTCTGCCGTTAACTCCGTATCGTCTATAGACGTTCCCAGATAATTCCTCCAGGTCGTGTTGCCTGCTTTTATCAGGGATGCGTTCACATCAGAGCCGCCAAGATACTCTGAGACGTTCGCCCGGTTGAAAATTGTAGCGGTCGAGCCAGCGCATGCACCTGATTGCAACGTTCCATCTGAAGCGACCGTGATGCAGGATGCACCTGCCAAATCAGGAAATGATATCCTGCCAGAGACATTCAGTGTTCCTGAAATATTTACATTGCCAATGACCACAAGTTTTTCAGCTGGAGAGGCTGTCCCAATCCCCACATTGCCGCTTCCATATGCCAAATTCGTTGGCCCAGAAATATTGAGTTGCGTTGCGTTTATGGAGCCGGCAACTTCCAACAATCTTCCAGGAGAAGTTGTCCCAATCCCTAATTTCCCAAGATTAACCATCGTGCTTCCATTCAGCACCATTTTCTTATCATCAGTGAAATCAGCAATGGTGACCGATGCATAATCAAGCTCGCTATCTTGCACCGAATCCGCTCCTAAATTATCCGCGTCTATGACACCACTATCAATTGAGCA
>CAZFPU010000223.1:0-2991 GCA_964521145.1 uncultured Methanosarcinales archaeon
CGCAATTTTGGAAACAGCTAGAATCCTGCTTTGTTTCAGATATCAAGAGCCTGCATAGCCTCAAAAAAAAGATATCAAAACAGCATGATGTCGCCAGAGCCCTTGATGCGAAATCGAGGAATGCAAGCGATAGGGAGATCGTGAATGCCATTGCGATAGCACAGGAGTCCATGGATGGTACGCTGCAGCAGGGCCCCGTATTGTTCAACCAAGGCTCCTCGCTGATTGCGCTATATGCACAGCTACTCCAGGAGATGCTTGCCCAAGAGTCTCAAAGATGGTTCCATAAAAAAACGGTGAAGAACCTCTCATCCTTATTGCAGATGGCAATGAAAATGCAGCAGCGCATTCCTCTTTTTTCGCAGCGGCTTTGGCGCATGCAGCAACTCATGCATTCAATGAGCCTTCAGCGCAGTAGCTCGCAAAACGATGTCGGCTATATCGCGCTTAATATGAGGCTTCTGATCGAGGAAAACGAGCAGATAATTCAGCTCATAAGAGAACAGATAAATGACATGAAATCCCTTGCAGATTCATGCAATCCTTCCGAATTTGAGAAGCTGCGCTCACATTACAATAAAAAAAAGCAGCCGCTCATGCAGGAGCTTATGATCGTCATGTATCATCTTCTTCGAGGACTTAAGAAAACCAATATGAATTTGACACAGAGCATCTGGCAGGAAGAGAGGAATTTTGAGAAGGCGGAAAGCATCTGATCATTGTAGGAAAAAATAGTAATACAAGATGGCAATCACCAAAAATGAGAAAAGGAAGGCAAAGATCTTTAGGTCAATAATCGCAACGGCATAACCCATTTTTGTGTCGACAAGTGGTTCTTTGGGCAAGTTCTCAATATCCATATGTTCTTTGATGTTTTTTTGAAAGTTTGTCACTTCTTTTATCTCTACCTCTGGAAAAATTGCATCCAAATGTCCGCAATTGGTGCATTGGTATTTTGGGTTAGTCCTGCTATTTCCAAACAACTGGATTAGAAAAATCCATATTTATATCCGAGCCGCCGCATCGTGGACACACTTTAACGAATTCTTCTTTTTGTGTCATGAAAATGTATTTACCAAAACCTGAACTTGAATCTGCTCTTTCTTGCGATGTGCTGCAGTTTTCTCTCAAGCATTTGCGCGTTTGGAAACTTCGCTTCCATATCCCGAAATTGCTTGGTATGGTGCCTTGTCTTTCCGTTGCTGCATTTGAATTTCAAGTGCTTGTGCAGCATCTCATGATACATGACATAATCAAGCGCATCTCCTTCTTCTTTTAGGATCGTGCTCATCGATATGGTGTCTGAACCATACTCATAGCATCCTAACCTATTCGATGAAGTATGCCAAACAAGATTTGGCTGCTCCAAAAGCCCATCGAAGAATTGCACGTTAAGGCGTTGGAAGGAATCTTCAAGCAGAGGGTCATTCTTTGTCTTTGGCGCGGCAATATGCACGTGCTTCATGAAATTGTTGTAGAGATCTATATTAAGCGTTGATCTTTTCTGCCTAAAGATCCTCAGCATGAGCTCTTGCAATAATCCGATCTGTATCTCTTCACTGATCGTCTTCCATTTTTTTGAGAAGAAGAAATCAAGTTTCTTATTTCTGAATTTCACGTTGGCATTATAGGGCTTGAACCTATCCGTGTAATGGATTGAAAGGATATACTCCTCGATATTTTTTTCTGGGAATAATTCAATGAATGCCCGCTTTAGGATATCGGGATCCCATTCAAGTTCTGATCTCATATCGTAAAATTGCAGCCACTTTTCCAATCTCCTTAAGCTGCGCTCCCTCCCGTGTTTCTGTGGATATTATCGTGACGGTGCTTGAGAATGGTGCCGCGTTTTTTTCAAATTCCTCGATCTGCTCATCCTCAAGCGCTTCTGATAAAAGTAGGATATCGACAACGCCCATCTGCAGTTTTTCCATGACATGCACAGGCCCATACGCTACCATCCCCATGTTTGTCGATAGCAGTTGAAAGAATCTGTTCATGATCTTTTTCTCCTCAATGACCGCTTCGGCAGCCAAAACATCCTCGCTTTTTTCCAAAAGCTCCTGCAGGCCAAATTCTTCGGTATAGCTTAAATCCTTGATCGCGATTATTTTTTTCTTGACCTCATTGGTGATATGCCCGCCATCGATGAAATCATACTTGGTAGGACCGGGGCCCCCTACAATGATGCCCTTGATGTTTGGATCGTGCAGAAACTGCTCTTTCATGTATTCGGCTACCTTCTTGAAGTGATCGATCTTTGCTCCTTCTCGCAGGCGCTCGAACCTCGCCGCGCTCTGTCCTCCAGCCTTTGATTTTCCTGGGACTTCGCTATGCGTCTTAAGTAAGGGGATTATCGACTTTCCTTTTAGATGTGCGATTATCGCGTCCCTTCTATCGATGACAACCAGTCCAAACACTTCTTTGGTCTGCATCATGTCGCGCAAAAGATCGAGCTGGAATTCCTTATCGCAGCGATATATCCTGGTGTTGAGTGGAATAGGAGGCTCGATGCTCCATACTTTGAAATCCTGTTGTCCCTCTCTTTCTGCGACGTTGCCAGAAAAAACCGCAAGGCCGTTCGGGGGCGTCCTTTTGAAGAGCTTGAGATGCTGCGTCATCTTCTCAAGAGAGTCAATGACGTTCTTTCTGGTCCCTGTTGACTTGATGTTTGTTGCCGTGCCTTTTTCCTGATCCAGATGCTGGATTATCTTGATCAGATCGTAGCCTGTTGGGATGTATACCGAGACAAGCTCAGTATGCCTGCCTTTATGCCGTTCTAATTCCTTTATGAACCGCTTCAGATCATGCCGTTGTTTTTCAGTTATGCTCATGGATCAACACCTAGTAAAATAAGTACAAGAAGAATAAGTCAAGCAACTAGCTTTTGTGAGGACATACTGCCTGAAAGTTGGATTGGATTTATTAAATGTTCGGTTTAAATTTTAGTATTGGAAGTTTATACTAAAATACGAACCAACAGGACGAAAA
>CAZFPU010000224.1:0-2979 GCA_964521145.1 uncultured Methanosarcinales archaeon
ATGGATCGGCGGTTACAGGAAGGCCAAAAGGGTCGGTAATGACCGTTTCATTTCAGATCGAAGGGCAGGAGTTCAGCGCAATCAATGGCGGACCAGTATTCAAATTCACCGAGGCAATATCGTTTGTCGTGAACTGCGAAACGCAAAAAGAAGTGGATGAATTCTGGGAGAAACTATCCAAAGGAGGGGCAAAATCGCAATGCGGCTGGCTCAAGGATAAGTATGGCCTATCATGGCAAATCGTTCCCACTGTCCTAAATGAAATGCTCAGCGATACAGACGCCAAGAAAGCAAATAGGGTCATGAAGGCAATGCTTCAGATGACTAAGATCGATATTGCGACTTTGAAGAAAGCGTATGAAGCGTCGTAAATTGAAAGGTTTAGGCGTTTAGCATCATCAGGTCGAGCCTGGTAACTCTTGGTGGCGAGTGTGTTGCGGGCAGCTGAAAAATCAGCTGGCACTTTAGGCAACCTCGCTTCGCTCAGTCACCTTGGGGTCGACCAAAGGGAGTGCCCCTCTTTCCCAGGGTAGATACGCTGACAGTGACAGGCGAGAAGATGCTAAACGCCGGCATCAAGAAGAAAGAATAAAGCCAATATCTAAAATGCATATTTTATTGCTAATTAAAATTCTGCAAACCCTCACCTATAACGCATCCCATGGATATTCTGCGTAATCAAAGAAAGCCTCTCAGAGTCATTGGGCATTAATCCGCTGACTTTCGCCATATATTCGTGCGCCATTCTTGGTGTAACTTCGACCTTGACTCCATCCATCTTGCCAATCCCCTTGTATTCTATCTTTTCAAACAATGGCCTGTAATAGCCCGGCTGCGCGTGCCTAACGCCGGATTTCTCTCCCATCAAAAACCAGTAGGTGTTATTGACCAAATTCTCTCCGGGGAGTTCCTTGAGATCCCAATCAAGCAGATGACTAAGACTTAGATATATCGGCTCTTGTTTCATACAAAACGAGAAATCACCTTCGATTTAAAAAATATTGGAAAGAAAATAAAAAAATGATGGACCTTAATAGTCCATACCGCCCATGCCCCCCATTCCGCCTGGTGGCATTTGAGGTCCTTTGGATGCTGAGGCCGCGATCACATCATCGATTCTTAGAATCAATGTCGCGACTTCCGCAGCACTCGATATTGCCTGGGTCTTTATCTTTAATGGCTCGATCACTCCTCGCTTCCATGCATCCATCACTTTGCCTGAAAAGACATCGATGCCAGCCCATTTTTGTTTTTTTGCATGCGCTGCCCTTAGATCAGTCAACGTATCTATTGGGTCAAGTCCTGCGTTCTCGACAAGAGTTCTTGGGATGACCTCCATCGCATCGGCGAATTTGAGTACCGCAAGCTGCTCTCTTCCTGAAAGACTATCAGCATATTTTCTAAGCCCTAAAGCAAGTTCCATTTCCGGAGCGCCAGCACCAGCAACGACCAGACCAGTCTTTATTGCAGCAGCCACATCGCCAACAGCGTCAGTTACCGCTCGCTCGACCTCATTGGTAACGTGCTCTGTTCCGCCCCTGATCAGAAGAGTGACTGCTTTTGGATTCTTGCAGTCCATGATGTAGGTGAACTCCTCATCCCCTATTCTTTTCTCTTCGACAGTGCCTGCAAATCCCAGATCTTTTTCATTAAGATCCTTAAGATTGTTCACGATCTTTGCGCCGGTTGCCTTCGCAATCTTTTTCATGTCACTATCTGAGACTCTTCGAACTGCATATATCCCTTTCTTTGCAAAGAAGTGGATGGCAAGATCATCGATCCCTTTTTGGCACAACACAACGTTTGCGCCAGACTTCGCGATCATTTCAACCATATCTTTGAGCATATTCTCTTCCTGATCCAAGAATGCCTGCATCTGGTCTGGGGTTCGAATCTGGATATTTGCCTCAACTTCCGTCTTCTTGATCTCGATTTCCCGATCAATTAGCGCAATGTCAGCGTTCGCGACAAGACGTGGCATGTTGGAACTCAATCGCTCCTTATCGATAATAATGCCCCTGATAAGTTCAGAATCATCAATTGATCCACCGGTTCTCTTCTCGATCTTGATGTCATTCTTATCGATCTGCCCCTCATCAGAAATCAATTTGACTGCCTTGACAGCAAGCACCGCAAGATGATCCCTTGCGTATTCAGCGCCCTTGCCAGTCATCGCAGTTATGGCGATCTTCTTTAAGACTTCTTCGTTATTAGGAGTTATCTTTTCAGCCATATCCTTTAGGATCTGCTGCGCTTTTTCCTCGGCAAGCCTATATCCTCGTGCTATGACGGCAGGATGGACATCCTGATCTAAAAGTTCCTCGGCGTTCTTAAGCAGCTCACCTGCGATAACAACAGCGGTGGTAGTTCCATCGCCGATCTCATTCTCCTGGGTCTTTGCGACTTCGACAACCATCTTTGCTGCCGGATGCTCGATGTTCATCTCTTCAAGAATAGTTACCCCATCATTGGTAACGGTGACGTCCCCTAGAGAATCCACGATCATCTTATCCATTCCTTTTGGACCTAAGGTGGTTCTAACGGTCTCAGCCACCATTTTGGCTGCCATGATGTTCGTTCGTTGCGCGTCTCTTCCAAAGGTCCTATGTGATCCTTCTGGCAAAATAAAGATTGGTTGTACACTTTGTGCCATTGTTATTTCCCTCACTGTTTTTTATTAGAATGTGTTAGATAAAGTGAGTGAGTGGTTCTATATAAATATATGTTTTTTTAGGGCTTTGCACATTTATTGCCTTCTGCACATTTTTAGACGCTGTTTGCACATTTTTTAAGGTAAGGGCTAAGAGTGTCAAATTTTGAGAATTGGCAAAAACTGCTCAAAAATTGTAACAAATTGGAGACAAAAAAACCGTAACTCTACTCTAAAGTAGAAATAAAATGCTGACATTTCGTCTCTGAAAAAGTGAACTAAACCGAATTGTTTGCACAATTATATCTTTTCAGTGGTACTATATATCC
>CAZFPU010000225.1:0-2964 GCA_964521145.1 uncultured Methanosarcinales archaeon
TGTTTTGGCGGCCGAGGTCCAGTTCGCGAAAACCAAGCGCTTCTGGGATTGATGGGTACGAGATCGTTTGGGCTGTGAGCAGCAAAGATGCGGTTGGAGAATGCCAAAACATTGGAGCAGCGCAAGAATGCATCTACAAAGGAGTCTACGTTGATGTGGATTCAGGTGAGATACGGGGAGAATATAGTATAAATCCTTTGATAATGGCAGCCGCTCAAAATGGAGGTGCGACTTTAGACAGCTATGCGCAAGAAGAACCTGTGGAAAATCCGAAAAAGGAAATTCAAACAGGTGATGCGATAGATGCTAAAATACCTGCTAACGTTGAAGATGTTGGATTTTTTGGAAAGATGACACGTTGGTTTAAGCGATTATTCTCTTAAACATCGGAATTCCACCATTTCTATGAATAGTGGTTTAGCGTGAGTAAACATCGAGTGGAATTCCGAGTGTGCTCAAAAACCACTCGCTTGTGAATCCACCGTATTATGCCATCGGTGTTTCACTGGTGGTTTTTGACAATTCAGTATTAGAGAAGGGACTGCTTTTGCGCAGCTATTCATGCTGCACAGGGCTTGTAGAAGAGCATCAATGAGAGGAAGCTCTTGGAAGCATCTTCCATACTCGAAAGAGTGCTACTCATCTATAAGGAACTGCCTCCAAGATTAAATCCTTAAAGAGTGCACTTTTAAACGGGTTTAGGCGAAAGATTCAAAGAGGAGACTCTAGATGAATATTTGGTTTTAAGGCAGCAGCCCCACAAATCGGCTTTCCATGAAAATCTTTTTACTCATAAGGTCGACAATTGGTTGAAATGTTGGAATTCCAGTTACTCTCTTGTGATTTTGACTTGAATGGTTACAACGGATGGAATTCCGTTGAGAGACGCGAGCGAACGCGAGCGTTCGCAACTCAATGCTCAAAAACCCTGTTTTTTAGCGGGACAAAACCAACGAGCTATCCACATTTACTAATGTTAAAGCAAAAAAGAGTAGAAGACACTTCATAGGAGTCACTTTGAGCCACAAATCGCTACCTTTATAAACAACCTTCATTTTCTACTACTTACCCGTTATCACTACCTTTGGTAGGAGGGAATAAGATGGATCGAAATCAAATACAAGCTGCATTAACTCAATTACAGAAGAATTCTCCTAAAAGAAATTTCAAGCAGTCAATTGACCTAATCTTCAATCTACGAGGCATCAATATCAAGAATCCTGAGCAACAGGTCAATATCTTCGCGACATTTCAGCATGATTTTGGAAAGAATGTTTCCGTGTGCGCTTTGGTTGGACCAGAACTGGAGCCAAAAGCCAAGGCAGCCTGCAACGAAGTGGTTCTCGCTGATGATTTTGACAAATTCAAGAACAAGAAAGACATCAAGAAACTTGCCGAAAAGCACGATTTCTTCATCGCGCAAGCAAATTTAATGGGAAAGATCGCTACCGTCTTTGGTAGGGTGCTTGGTCCACGAGGAAAGATGCCAAATCCTAAGGTAGGAGCAGTCGTAGCGCCAAACGCAAACCTAGAACCTTTAGTTGCGCGATTAAAATTAACCATTCAATTAGTAACTAAAAACGATCCAACGATTCGATGTATGGTCGGAAGAGAAGACAGCCCTGTTGACCATGTCGTTGACAACGTAATGACCGCTTACAAAACCGTTCTTCAGAAATTACCCAATGATGTCCACAATGTAAAAAATGTCATGATCAAGTATACTATGAGCCCGCCTGTTGTTGTCGGCTCGCAAGTAGCTGATGAAGAAGAAGGCGGCAAGGGCGCAAAAGGAAAGAAAGGCAAGAAGCTTGCAAAGAAAGCAAAAACTCCTAAAAAACAAGAATCAAAACCAGCAAAGCAGGAAGTAGCCCCTGAAGAAGCATCCGAGTAACCATGTATCAAGCAAAAGCAGCACAAGAAAAAAAGGATAATGTCGCAGAGTTGACACGCCTGCTCAAGGAATATCCTATTGTTGGCGTTGTGAACCTAGAAGGACTTCCTGCCCAGCAATACCAGGCAATGTGCGCTGAACTGCGAGGCAAGGTCAAGATCTTCATGACCAAGAAGAGCCTCATGCGACGTGCTATCGAGAATGTAAAAGCAGAAAAGAAAGGTATCGAAGAACTTGAGAAAAATCTTATCGGCATGCCCGCTCTTATCTTAACCAAGGAAAGTCCATTCAGATTAAGCCGAACGCTTTCGAAGAGCAAGGCTCCGGCGCCTGCGAAAGCAGGGCAGATAGCGCCTGCAGATATCATGGTTCCCAAAGGTCCAACACCTTTCGCTCCAGGCCCAGTCATCGCAGAATTTTCAGGTGCAGGATTGCAAGTAGGCGTTGAAGGCGGTAAGGTCGCTATCAAAAAGGATAGTCTTGTTGCCAAAAAAGGCGATGTCATCTCAAGAAAGCTCGCAGAAGTTCTCACAAGGCTCGATATCAAGCCAATGACCATTGGATTAGACCTCGTTGCTGCTTATGAAAATGGTCTCATCTATTCACGAGAAGTGCTTGCAGTGGATGAAAAAGCCTTCATGAATAGCCTGAACATGGCTGCTGCTCAAGGCTTGAATCTTGCAGTCAATGTCGTTTGGACAACCAAAGATACTATGCCGATCCTAATTGCAAAATCATTCAGAGAGGCAAAAGCAGTCGGCCTTGAATTCAATGTCATCGATTCAGGAATCATCGATGATCTGCTCGCAAAAGCAGAGCGAAGCATGCTTAGCGTGAAGGATAGTGCTGGATTGTAGGGTGGACGATTCAAACCCATTAAACGAAAACCCATTGCACTAAGATAATGATCAATAAGAACCCGCACGCACTGGTGCGGGCAAAATACCTTCGCTTTTGAAAAAAACCAAGTGAAAAAAATCAAAGCAACTAAGTAAAAAAAACAAATCCCAATCATTTCAATTCCAAAAAAGAAAAAAATAGTAAATAAACAAAACAAAAAACATAATCAC
>CAZFPU010000226.1:0-2964 GCA_964521145.1 uncultured Methanosarcinales archaeon
TCATCCTCGTTTTGCCATCGTTCGAAAAAATATATTGGCTTTTTGGAGCGAAACAAGTAGTCCATCAATTTTGCATTATAGATCCCAAACGAGTGAAGCTGTTCGTCGTGACCGCTCAATGCCCTTACCTCTTCCATCATCCCATCAAGCCATCGCGTGAACTGATTACGGCTTATGCCCGAAGATATCTTTTTGCTCCATTCCATTTCAAAAATATTGGCCATGGGTTCTGTTATCAGCGAACCTTCTATCGAGAATACATCACATCGCTGGATAGGCTCTAAGAGCTTACGGGCTTGTGCCTCATATTTATGGATTGTCTTGTAGACAGTGACTTCAAGCATGCATCTTGGGAATCGTGCACTTTTTATAAATATTCGGCCTCACTTGTGGCTGCCTAAACCTTTAAATACCATATTGCTCAGAACCCGTCCATGTCAAAAAAAAGAGGGCAGGCAACATTATTCATGATCCTGCTTGTGATCCTAGTTCTCGCCGTTGGCTTTGGGATGTTTTTTGACAAAGAAAAACTGATGGGCATTGAAACGGGCACAGAAAAAGTGCTCACCACTGAAGATAGGAATGTTCAGACATTCGTGCAGACATGCCTTGAACTAACGGCGAAGAATGGCTTATTCTATTTAGGATACGTTGGAGGAAAATTGACACCCGATCCATTTCCTGCCTACCACTCAATTGATAGCACCTACAAAGTCCCTTATTTTTATCTGGAAGAGAAAAATGTCATCCCTATTCCCTACAAGGAGCAATATTGGACCGAACTGCTCGATCGATATATCTATAATTATTTTAGCCAATGCATTGACGATTTTTCAGGTTTCCCAATCAAGATCGAAGCTGGCCAGCTTTCATCTTCTACCAAGTTCGCGCAGAAAAGCGTCATTTTCACGATCAATTATCCGGTGAAGGTAACAAGAGAAGATTTTCAGACGGCTAATCTGCCTGAGCTCTATACTGCAACCATCCCGCTTAGGCTGCGAGAAATCCTGCAGGTAAGTTCAACGATTGTCGATAGAGAGGTAAAGAACGATCGTTACATCCACTGGGATTATTTGACGCAGGTCACCAATCGCAATTACAATATCACGGCGCATACAGAGAACAACCAAACGATAATCTATCGGATCATAGACCTAGAAAACGAGATAGATGACGAACCATACATCCTGCAGTTCGCCAACGGGGTTCGATGAAAAAGATATTCGTTTCAACAATACTCGTGTTTATGCTAGGATTTGGTATGCAAATTGTGGTGGCGGATTGCGACAAGACGCCACTTACGCTTCCTGGAATGTGTTCAAAAACGTATCTGATGAAAGAGTATAAGTTATGCCAAGATAGGGCAGAGCAGAAGGCGATGTTTTGCACCAATCCAGATCAGATCGTAGAAGCCATGCTGCACGTCCAATATACCTCGGAAGAGCAGAATTGCAAAAGCAAGGCAAAATCCGATCAGGCCCAAGCGCAAAGAGGGTACTCTCCCGCTGATAAAGTGGTTTTTGATGAGGGTTGTCACTGTATCAAAGAAGGATTAGGGAATTATGACGCGCATCAAATGGCTCTGAACCTAAAAAAATCAGGCATGTTTGATGCGCTTTACCCCACATTGGCAGCTGAGCCTGCTGTTTTCATTGATATCAGATACCCCGCTACCGCAGCCGCGGTTGCCCCGATGAATTTTTTCACGTTTCAGTGCCCGTTGCAGATGCAAGAGCTCGCTTTCAAGAAAATCCTCCAAGATGGACTAGGCGGCCATGCAGCTGCCCCTTCATTAGCAGAGATCAGTCAATCATTAGCTGCCAGCTCGATGATAGCAGAAATTGAGCTGCTCATGAAAGCAACTATTAGCGCGCCGGATGGCAGCAAAAAGCCATTCTTATTCGACAAGTGGAAATATTTCGATGACCAGTATTGGCAGTATGCGCAATGCGGCAGGTTTGGTTTCATCATTGCCGGAGAGAAATGCCAGAATGATCACCCTCTGGGAAGCTCAGTCACCGCCGGCTTTGGCTCGCGCTCCGATTATTTTTGCGATAATCAAGGAAGCTGCCAGGATCTGATCAAGCTGCCTAAAAGCACCAAGATAGTTTTTGCATCCATTCACCTGTCTCTTCCAGCCACGGGGAATGTATTCGCGCTAAAGCTTGGGCCCAACAGGGGAATTCAATCCTATGAGCGCCACGTGCGAATCGATGGCGGTGGCATAACTACCATGGATGTGCACTATCCAGAAGGTCAGCTTATAATCGATAAGAACAACAACCTGCTCTGGCCACTGCTTGGCAGCACAACGTACTATGGCTCCGGAACTGATGCCTATGAGACCAACACCGCGATCTGGGATATGAGCAGCGCGCTTCTTACGGTGACAACTAACCAGCATGACCCTGGCGATACTGAGCAGCCAAATCCAAAAATATCTGGAGCGCAGACCTATGCGCCCCCACTGTTAACTACGGGTCTTACCTTAAACCATTATTACCTGTCAAATTTTGAAAATGCGATCGATATCGGAAGAAACGCCGATGGATTCAACATCTTAGCTCGAGGAAACGCGGACATGGCGATCTTTGGATTTGGAGGGTACTTTCCATTCCTGATACGAAGCGTGCTCAAGGGAGACTCGGTCATTGTAAAGAATCAAGACATGAGCGTGGCAACAGGCTACCTTGCAAAAGATGGGGCGTACAGCTATCTCATTTTCCCCCTTGAAGGCTCAACCAAGGTCGCCACCGAAAAACTAAAGATCATTCAGGATGCTTCTGGAATACCCAGAAATCTATCGAATCGAGAGCGAAAACTCATTTACTGGCCCTATGATGGACCAACTAAGGAAGGCCCGAAGTTGAAATTTGAGTGATGATTTGGACTAGGGTGGTTTTGAGAATCAGTGAGCCAAACTTTTTTTCTTCGTGAGTTCTTTATTTTTTTTTGAACTCCTTG